>NZ_VIDT01000019.1 GCF_006519715.1 Ideonella azotifigens | reverse complement strand
TGCAAGCCGCGGTGCAGATGGCGGCAGCGTGGCCTGTGCAACGGGGGCCGCTGCGCTTTGTCGTCCCGGTCGCGCCTGGTTTGCGGCCACTGTTGCTGCCGCTGCTGGCCCAGCACGCGCCCGGGCTCGCGGTCGACCTGGTGGATGGTCGCTCGCACGAAGTGCTGGCCGCCTGTGACGTGACGCTGCTGGCCAGTGGCACGGCCACGCTGGAGGCCGCGCTGTTCAAGCGGCCGATGGTGATCGTCTACCGCCTGCACTGGTTGAACTACCGCATGATGCGTGGCAAGGCTTATCTGCCCTGGCACGGCCTGCCCAACATCCTGGCGCGTGAATTCCTGGTGCCCGAGCTGATCCAGGACCAGGCGACGCCGCAAGCCATTGCCCGCGAAGCGCTGGCCTGGCTGGACAATCCGGACCGCTGCGCCCAACTGGCGCAGCGTTTTGAAACCATGCACCTCACGCTGCGCCAGGACACGGCGCGCAAGGCCAGTGATGCCATCGCGACGCTCCTCCAAGCCTGAGCAGATTCACCTGCACTTCGAAGTGGCCGGCCTGATCGCCGGCGTGGACGAGGCCGGGCGCGGCCCGCTGGCCGGACCGGTGGTGGCTGCGGCCGTCATCCTCGACGAACTGCAGCCCATTGCCGGCCTGAAGGATTCGAAAGTGCTGACGGCGCGCAGGCGCGAGGCGCTGTTCGACGAGATCCGCGCCAAGGCCTTGTGCTGCGCCATCGCCCAGGCAAGTGTCGAAGAGATCGACCAGTTCAACATCCTGCAGGCGACGATGCTGGCGATGCGCCGCGCGGTCGAAGGCCTGCGCCTGCTGCCTGCCAAGGTGCTGGTGGACGGCAACCGGCTGCCGGTGCTGAAGATGCCGGGTGAAGCCATCGTCGACGGTGACGCCAAGGTCCAGTCGATTTCGGCGGCCTCCATCCTGGCCAAGGTGCACCGCGACCGGCTGTGCCTGGACATGCACGCGCAGTGGCCGCACTACGGCTTCGACAGCCACAAGGGCTACCCGACGCCCGAACACCTGGCAGCCTTGCGTGCCCACGGCGCCGCGCCGGTGCACCGCCGCAGCTTTGCGCCGGTGCGTGCCTGCCTGCCTGGCCTCGACGCCTGCTGACCTTCGCCTGCCCATGAACCACGAAGAGGCCGAGCGCCTGAGCGCACGCGACAACCCGCTGCTGCAGCGCATCCGCAAGCTGGGTGCGGAGCCGGCGGCTTATCGCAAGCTCGGCTCGATCTGGCTGGAGGGTGACCACCTGGTCGACGCGGCGCTGCGCCGCGGCTGGGCGCTGGAGGTCCTGGTGATGACCGAATCGGCCTGGCGCGAGCGGGTCGACTGGCGGGTCTGGGCCGACCATGCAGGCCGCTGCGTGCAGTTGCCCGAGGCGCTGTTCCGCAGCCTCAGCACCTTGGAGTCACCGGCGCGCATCGGCGCCTTGGTGGCCTGGCCGGCCAGCCCGGCCTTGCTGTCGGACCAGCCTGGCGTGGTGCTGGATCGCCTGCAGGATGCCGGCAACGTGGGCAGCATCCTGCGCAGCGCGGCGGCCTTTGGTGTCAAGCAGGTGCTGGCGCTGAAGGGCACCGCGGCGCTGTGGTCACCCAAGGTGCTGCGCGCCGGCATGGGCGCACACTTTGCGCTGCAGCTGGTCGAGGGGCTGCTGCCCGAAGACCTGGCGCCGCTGCAATTGCCGCTGCTGGCCACCAGTTCGCATGCCGGCCTGGTGCTGGGCGAAAGCCAGCTACCTCAGCCCTGCAACTGGGTGCTGGGCCATGAAGGGCAGGGCATTGACGCGGCATTGATGGCGCGTTGCTCCCACACCGTGAGCATTCCGCAGCCGGGCGGCGAAGAGTCGCTGAACGTGGCCGCGGCGGCGGCGATCTGCCTTTTTGCGACACGCCATCGCTGAAACCGCTCGCTTGAGCGAAGGGCTTCGGCGGACGGCCTGACGATCAGTAGATCAGCCGGTCTGGCCGGATGTCGCGCAGGATGGTGGTGGCGATTTCCTCGATCGACTTGTGCGTCGAGCTGAGCCACGAAATGCCGCTGCGCTTCATCATGACCTCGGCCTCGTTGACCTCGTAGCGGCAGTTCTCGATGGACGCGTATTTGCTGCCCGGACGGCGCTCGTTGCGGATGTGCTGCAGGCGGTCCGGGTCAATGGTCAGGCCAAAGCATTTGCGCTTGTGCGGAGAGAGCGAACTGGGCAGGTGGCCGCGCTCGAAGTCTTCGGGGATAAGCGGGTAGTTGGCGGCCTTGATGCCGTGCTGCATCGCCAGGTAGAGCGAGGTCGGCGTCTTGCCGCTGCGACTCACGCCGACCAGGATCACGTCAGCAGATTGCAGGTTGCGCGAGGATTGGCCGTCATCGTGCGCCAACGAGAAGTTGATCGCCTCGATGCGGTCGTTGTACTCCTGGCTCTTGGCGGCATCCGAGAAGCGGCCCACCCGGTGGTTGGACTTCAGGTTGAATTCGATTTCCAGCGGCTCGATGAAGGACTGGAACATGTCCATCACCATGCCTTTGCAGGTTTCGCCGGTCAGGATGGCGCGGATCTCCACGCTGGCCAGCGTCAGGAAGACGATGGGCCGTTTGCCTTCGTGCTCGGCCGTGGTGTTGATCTCGTCCACCACGGCGTTGGCTTTCTCGACGCTGTCGATGAACGGCCTGCGCACATGGCGTGGCTTGGCCGTGAACTGCGCGAGGATGGAATTGCCGAAGGTCTCCGCGGTGATGCCGGTACCGTCGGAAACGTAGAAAACACTGCGGTTGGGCATGAATGCACGCGAGGGTTTCAGGGATGGTTTGCCGATGATAGGCAATCCGTCCGTAGAATGGCGCGCATCTCGCATCCTTTGGCCGCGATCTGCTCGCGGCAACCCCCGGCGTTCATGAGCCCCTGCAGTCTCGTCATCGAATTTCAGCGCGCTGCAGCGCGGGCTCCGTCATGGGTGGGTTGGACAGCGGCACAGGTTTTTTGTCATCAAGGAGCTTTCCCGTGTCTACAACCAACCTGGCGACCGCCCTGGTCGCGCCGCTTGAAGAACTGAGGATGAACGACGTCGAGGTCGTTGGCGGGAAAAACGCCAGCCTCGGCGAAATGATCAGCCAGCTGGCCGCCTCCGGCGTGCGGGTGCCGGGTGGCTTCGCCACCACGGCGCATGCCTTTCGCGAGTTCCTGAAACACGGCGGCCTGACCGAGAGGATCAACGCCCGCCTGTCCAGGCTGGACACGGAAGACGTCCGGGCGCTGGCCGAGGCCGGTGCCGAGATCCGCCAGTGGGTCATCGACGCGCCGTTCCCGCCGGACTTCGAGGCCGCTGTGCGCGCCGAGTTCGAGCGTGTGGTGGCCGGCTCGCCGTCGGCCAGCTGGGCCGTGCGCTCGTCGGCCACTGCCGAAGACCTGCCGGACGCTTCTTTCGCTGGTCAGCAAGAGACCTTCCTGAACGTGCATGGCATTGAAGACGTGCTGCACAAGATGAAGGAAGTCTTTGCCTCGCTCTACAACGACCGCGCCATCAGCTACCGCGTGCACAAGGGCTTCGCCCACGCCGACGTGGCGCTGTCTGCCGGTGTGCAGCGCATGGTGCGCTCGGACGTCGGCGCTGCCGGCGTGATGTTCACGATCGACACCGAGTCCGGCTTCAAGGACGTGGTCTTCATCACCTCCAGCTACGGCCTGGGCGAGACCGTGGTGCAGGGCGCCGTGAACCCGGACGAGTTCTACGTGCACAAGCCGGCGCTGGCCGCCGGCAAGTTCGCGGTGATCCGCCGTGGCCTGGGCTCCAAGCTGATCCGCATGGAGTTCGCCAGCGACGACGAGCGCCTGGCCACCGGCAAGCTGGTGAAGACCGTGGACACGCCGCCCGAGCTACGCAACCGCTACTCGCTGAACGACGCCGATGTGACCGAGCTGGCCAGGTACGCCGTGATCATCGAGAAGCACTACGGCCGCCCGATGGACATCGAGTGGGGCAAGGACGGTGTGGACGGCAAGCTCTACATCCTGCAGGCCCGGCCCGAGACCGTGCGCAGCCAGGCCGAAGGCCAGGTCGAGCTCCGCTACAAGCTCAAGGGCCAGAGCGCGGTGCTGGCCGAGGGCCGCGCGATCGGCCAGAAGATTGGCACCGGTCCGGTCCGCCTGGTCAGCTCGATTGCCGAGATGGACCGCGTGCAGCCCGGCGATGTGCTGGTCACCGATATGACCGATCCGAACTGGGAACCGGTGATGAAACGGGCCTCGGCGATTGTCACCAACCGCGGCGGCCGGACCTGCCACGCGGCCATCATCGCGCGTGAACTGGGCATTCCGGCGGTGGTCGGCTGCGGTGATGCGACCGACACGCTGAGCGACGGCGCGCTGGTCACGGTGGCCTGCTCCGAAGGCGACACCGGCTACGTCTACGACGGCCTGCTGGAAACCGAAGTCACCGAAGTGCTGCGCGGCGAACTGCCGTACTGCCCGGTGAAGATCATGATGAATGTCGGCAACCCGCAGCTGGCTTTCAACTTCGCGCAGCTGCCGAATTCCGGCGTCGGCCTGGCCCGGCTCGAGTTCATCATCAACAACAACATCGGCGTGCACCCGAAGGCCATCCTGGACTATCCGAACGTCGACAAGGACCTGAAGAAGGCGGTCGAGTCGGTGGCCCGTGGCCATGCCTCGCCGCGTGCGTTCTATGTCGACAAGCTGACCGAAGGCATCGCGACGATTGCCGCCGCCTTCTGGCCCAAGTCTGTCATCGTGCGTTTGTCTGACTTCAAGTCCAACGAGTACAAGAAGCTGATCGGCGGTTCGCGCTACGAGCCGGACGAAGAGAACCCGATGCTGGGCTTCCGCGGCGCCTCGCGCTACATCAACAGCGAGTTCGCCGATGCCTTCGGCATGGAATGCGAAGCGCTCAAGCGCGTGCGCAACGACATGGGCTTCACCAACGTCGAGATCATGGTGCCCTTCGTGCGCACGGTGCGCCAGGCCGAGAAGGTCGGTGAGTTGCTGGCGGGCCGCGGCCTGAAGCGCGGCGTCGACGGCCTGCGCCTCATCATGATGTGCGAAGTGCCGAGCAACGCCATCCTGGCTGAGCAGTTCCTGGAGCACTTCGACGGCATGTCCATCGGCTCCAACGACCTGACGCAGCTGACGCTGGGCCTGGACCGCGACTCTGGCCTGGAGCAGCTGGCCGATGACTTCGACGAGCGCGACCCTGCCGTCAAGGCCATGATTTCGCGCGCCATCGCCGCCTGCCGGGCCACCGGCAAGTACGTGGGCATCTGCGGCCAGGGCCCGAGCGACCATCCGGATTTCGCTGACTGGCTTGCGGCCGAAGGCATCGTGTCGATCTCGTTGAACCCGGACTCGGTCATCGAGACCTGGACTCGCCTGGCCGGCAACAAGTAGGCCAGGCAACAGCACCGTGCAGTGCGCCCAGGCGCTGCATGGGCCGCTCTTCTCTTCACAAGGGGCGCCGGGGAAATCTGGCGCCCTTGTGCTATAATCGAAGGCTTTTCCCCCTTGCCGTACCTGCAGATTGACGCGCGGTGCGGCTTCCTCAATGGAATCCACAAGGAGTTTCGATGCGTCACTATGAAATCGTTCTGCTGATCCATCCGGATCAAAGCGAACAAGTTCCGGCCATGCTGGAGCGCTACAAGAGCCTGATCACCACCAGTGGTGGCAAGGTTCATCGGGTGGAAGACTGGGGCCGCCGTCAGCTGGCCTACATGATCCAGAAGCTGGCCAAGGCGCACTACCTGTGCCTGAACATCGAGTGCACCACCGCGGTGCTGGCTGAGCTCGAAACCGGTTTCCGCTTCAACGACGCCGTGCTGCGTCACCTGACCGTCAAGCTCGAGAAGGCTGAAACAACGCCTTCCGTGATGATGAAGTCGGTCGAGAAGGAAGAAGCCCGCAAGGCTGCCCAGGAAACCACCGCCTGAGCCCAGCAGGGTTCAAGTCGGTTGTGAGTTGCAAGCCTCGATGAACCGATTGGTTCTGGCCGCCCAAGTGGTGGAGCGAGGCAAGATGCGTTACACCCCCGCCGGTCTGCCGGCCCTGGACATGCTGCTCAAGGCAGAGTCCGAGGTCAGCCAGAACGGGCAACCCCGCAAGGTCTCGCTGGAGATCCGCTCGGTGGTCATCGGGGACATCACCCGTCAGGCCGAGCGGCTGGCGCTGGGAGTGCAGGCGATGTTTGCCGGCTTCCTGGCCCCCTCGCGCAATGGCAAGGGTCTGGTGTTTCACATCACGCAACTCGACGTCGACGAGCCCGTTTCTGTATCCGGATAGAAATTCAGAGGTCATTGACATGCCCCCGCCAAAGTCACGTTTTTCCAAGGACCGCCGTCCCAAGCGCAACCAGCAATCGCTGCTGTTCCGCCGCAAGAAGTTCTGCCGCTTCACTGTCACTGGCGTCGAATCGATCGACTACAAGGACGTGGACCTGCTGCGCGACTTCATCGGTGAAAACGGCAAGATCACGCCGGCTCGCCTGACGGGCACCCGCGCGTTCTTCCAGCGTCAGCTGACCACCGCCATCAAGCGCTCGCGCTTCCTGGCGATGCTGCCGTACAGCGACATGCACCGCGTCTAAGGAGTCCACACCATGCAAATCATCCTGCTGGACAAAGTGGCCAACCTCGGCAACCTGGGCGACATCGTCAAGGTCAAGGACGGTTACGCCCGCAACTTCCTGATCCCGACCAAGCGCGCCCGCCGCGCCACGGACGCCGCGATCAAGGAATTCGAAGCCCGCCGCGCGGAACTGGAAAAGGTCGCTGCCGAGAAGCTGTCGACCGCCCAGGCCCTGGGCGAGAAGCTGAACGGCGTCACCGTCATCGTCAGCCAGAAGGCTGGCGTTGATGGCCGACTGTTCGGCTCCGTCACCAACGGCGACATCGCCGAAGCCCTGGTCAAGCAAGGCTTCCAGATCGTCAAGGCCCAGGTGCGCATGCCCAACGGCCCGCTGAAGGCGGTTGGCGATTTCTCGGTCAACGTGGCTGCCCACACCGACGTGGTCGTGGAAGTCAACGTCAAGGTCGTCGGCGCCACCGACTGATCCTGGCCCACAGGTCGCAGCTTGGCTGCGACACTGGTGCACGCCCAGAAGGGGCCGGTTTTCGAACCGGCCCTTTTTCTTTTCCGGACGGGCGCTTTCGCAAGGGACGGCCGGTGCTTGTGCACCCGCTTCCCCCAGCTTTTCCACAGGCTTGCGCACACCGTGCCAGGCGCCTGCCTCTTATGATTTGCTGATGTCGACGATCTTCGAAGAACTGGGCGGACGCTCCGCCAAGAGCCGTGACGACGAGGTCGCCAAACTTCGCGTGCCGCCGCATTCCATTGAGGCCGAGCAGTCGGTGCTGGGCGGTCTGCTGCTGGACAACGGTGCCTGGGACCGGGCGGCGGACGTGCTCAGCGAGGGCGATTTCTACCGCTACGAGCACCGCATGATCTTTGGCGCCATCGGCGGCCTGATCAGCACCTCAAAGCCGGCCGACGTCATCACCGTCTTCGAGCGGCTGCAAAACCTCGGCAAGGCCGACGAATGCGGCGGTCTCGGCTACCTGAACGCACTGGCGCAAAGCGTGCCCAGTGCGGCCAACCTGCGGCGCTACGCCGAGATCGTGCGCGAGCGCGCGGTGCTGCGCAAGCTGATCGCCGCCAGCGACGAGATCGCCACCCAGGCCTTCAACCCGCAGGGCAAGCAGGTCTCGCAAATCCTCGACGAGGCCGAAGGCAAGATCTTCAAGATCGGCGAGGAAGGCCAGCGCAGCAAGGGCGGTTTCCAGAGCATGGACCAACTGGTCATGCAACTGATCGACCGGGTCACCGAGCTCGCTGAAAACGGCGCCGAAGACGTGACCGGCGTGCGCACCGGCTTCTACGACATGGACCGCATGACCGCGGGCCTGCAGGGCGGCGACCTGATCATCCTGGCCGCGCGTCCGTCCATGGGCAAGACCGCATTCGCACTGAACATCGCCGAGTACGTGGCCGTCAGCGAAGGTTTGCCGGTGGTCATCTTCTCGATGGAAATGGGCGCCGCACAGCTGGCCTTGCGTCTGGTCGGTTCGCTGGGCCGCATCGACCAGCAGCACCTGCGCACCGGCGCGTTGAAGGATGACGAGTGGGGCCGGCTCACCGAGGCCGTGGACAAGCTCTCAAAGGCTTCGGTGTTCATCGACGAGACCCCTGCACTGAACCCGGCCGAACTGCGCGCCCGTGCGCGGCGCCAGGCCCGCCAATGCGGCAAGCTGGGCCTGATCGTCATCGACTACCTGCAGCTGATGAGCGGCAGTGGCAGCGGCAATGGTGAAAACCGTGCCACCGAAATCTCCGAGATCTCGCGCGGCTTGAAGGCGCTGGCCAAGGAGCTGAACTGCCCGGTGATCGCGTTGTCGCAGCTGAACCGCTCGGTCGAAACCCGCACCGACAAGCGGCCGATGATGTCCGATCTACGCGAATCCGGCGCCATCGAGCAGGACGCGGACGTGATCATGTTCATCTACCGCGACGACTACTACAACAAGGAATCCAAGATTCCTGGCACCGCCGAAATCATCATTGGCAAGCAGCGCAACGGCCCGGTGGGCTCGGTGCACCTCGCCTTCCTGAAGCAATCGACCAAGTTCGACAATCTGGCGCCCGACGCCGCCTACGGCGGCAGCGAATACTGAGCCGCCGTGCCACCGGCTGCGCGGTGGATTCAATGGCTGGCGGCGAGGGATGAAATACTGTATAAAAATACAGCATGCCATCCCGTTTTTCACTCCCGCCAGCTGACGAGTCCCTGGACGATGCGGCCTCGCTGAAGCGCTCGCCATTGCGGCGTTCCACACCCGCACCCATGGCTGCGCCGGTGCCCACGGCGCCCATCACGCTGCAACCGCGCAAGGGCAGGGGCACGACCTGGGCGATTGCGCACCGCTTCAGCCGCGACGAGCGTGAGCCGGTCGACGACGGCTGGGGTGCGCTGGATCAGGCTGTGCAAGCCGAAGAACTGGCGCCGGGCACGCAAGTCATCTTCGAGCATGTCAAATCCATCCTGACCGGCAACGAGTCGCCAGACATTCCGTTCGACCTGTCGATCAATCCGTACCGGGGCTGCGAGCACGGCTGCATCTACTGTTTTGCGCGGCCCACGCACAGCTATCTCAATCTCTCGCCTGGGCTGGATTTCGAGACGCGCATCATTGCCAAGGTGAACGCTGCCGAGCGCCTGCGGGAAACCTTGAGCCGGCCGGGTTACACGCCAGCGCAGCTGAACATCGGCTCCGCAACCGACGCCTACCAGCCGGTCGAGCGCAAGCTGGGCATCACCCGCGCGATCATCGAAGTGCTCTGCGAAGCTTCGCATCCGTTCTCTGTCATCACCAAGTCGGCAGGCATCGAACGCGACCTGGACCTGATCGCGCCCATGGCCGGTGCAGGCCTGGCGGCGGCCTATGTGTCCCTGACCACGTTGGAGCCGGCACTCGCGCGCATCCTGGAGCCGCGCGCCGCTTCACCGCAGCGGCGCCTGAAAACCATCCAGAGCTTGAGCGAGGCGGGTGTACCGGTGGGGGTCAGCGTATCGCCGGTGATCCCGTTCCTGAATGAACCGGAGCTTGAGCGCATCCTGGAGGCGGCCGCACAGGCCGGTGCCGTCTCGGCTTTCAGCATTCCGCTGCGCTTGCCCTGGGAAGTGAATCCGCTGTTCCAGGACTGGCTGCAGACCCACTTCCCGGACAGGGCCGCGCGGGTCATGGCCAGGGTGCGCGAGATGCGGGGCGGCCGCGACAACGACGCTCGCTTTGGCACCCGGCTTCGCGGCGAAGGCGCCTGGGCGGAACTGCTGCGCCAGCGGTTCACGCTCGCGGTGCGCAAGCTGGGTCTGAACAACACCCGGACAGTGTTGGATTTCGGTGAATTCAGACCGCCTGCCAGAGCTGGCGCACTGCACCAATTGAGCTTGTTTTAACCCCATGTTGCACCGCGCCAGTGCGGGTTGACGTGTGGCGTCATGAGAGTTAGGGAGCAAGCGCCAAAAATGCTGGTGTCATGACGCTGCGCTGCGTAGAGTGGTAACCGTACGTCATCGGTGTAGTCGTAGGTGACGGTTAGCAAGCTTCAGATGACAAATGTCACGGTGGCTTGTTTCGGCAACGGTGACCCGCATGCCGCCTGTTTGACCGGCGGCCAGGAGATTCAAATATGAAGAAGCAGGACATTTCGCAAGCAGGCGTCACGCCGATCGGCGTGCAACATTGCGCGGCGATTTTGAGCCGTGCCGCGCTTGCCCTTTGTCTGGCTGGCGGCGTGGCCAGTGCTGTCCACGCCGCAGGCACCGCCACGGCAACGCCCGCACCCGAAGTGCAGGTGACCTCTCGCTACATCATCGACTATGAGTTCGATTGGGGTCGCGACGGCACCTACTGCTCGACCTGCAACAGCGGAGCCGGCAATTCACGGTTGGCCTACACCGACTTGACCAACAATCTTTGGGTAGGTCAGGTCGATTTCCAGACGGGCAAGTTCAAGCCGCTGGACGGTCGTGGCCAATTGGTCGACACCCACACCGCCTTGCCGACCGACTTCGGCAATGGCCCGGAATGGATGTTCTCAGCGCTGGGCTCCCAGCTGGTCTACACCAGGTACCAGCCGGACGTAGATCCGCCGACGGCAGACAGCACAGGGTTGGGGATTGCCAGCCAAAACGCCGACGGCACCTGGGCCGCGGGATTCTTGCCAAACGGCATGCAGCGGCAGTCGCCGATTGGCACGCTGGACCTCAGCGACACCCTGCCGCGCATCCAGTACCAGGACTACAACAAGGTCAAGACTTACTGGCGGCAGTCTGCCAGTTCAACAGAAGCCCAGGTGCCGACCAAAGGCTTCAATGGTGGGTCACGCCGTTGGGTTCCCGGCACACACAGCATCATCCTGACGGGCCTGGGTACCCGCAAGACTTCGGGTCAGGGTTACCGGCAGGTCTACTTGTACGACACCGATACCGACACCTTGACCCAGATCACGGACGATGCTTCGAACCAGGTGGGTGCCATGATGTGGCAGGCGCCTGAGTTCAATAACGAGTACGTTTTCTTCACGGTGAAAGACGGCACGCAACTGGTCGTCTATCGCAAGTTGCCGAACGCCGCCGGTGTGGCCGCCTGGACGCCGGTGGCCACCTTGGCTGCACCGTCCAATTCGCCCTACATCTGGTCGCCGGAATATTTTGTGTACAACGGGAAGTCGTACATCTTCTTCCAGATGAACACTACCAGCGACTCCACCAACCTCACCCAACCGAGTACCTTGGGGATGATGGGCATCCTGCCGGGAAATTCGGCATTGACCTTGCTGACGCCCCCGGACGCTCCGGCGCGCGTGCGCATGGACCCGGAGTACTTCATCACCGCCGGGGGGCCGTTCATCTATTACAACCGCTACAAGCTGCAGACCGACACGATGCCATCAGTTCCTGAGGGTGTGTGGCGTGTCGATACCCAGCTGGGTGGCGAATCATCCACCAAATGAGCCAGGTAAATGTTCCTGCATGACTTGCCGATAGTGTCGGCAAATTGACAAAAAAGGCGGCCTGCGGGTCGCTTTTTTAATTTCCGATCCAGCGGTGCATCACCAAGCGAATTGGCGAGACATATTGGCATCTTCCCCAAAGCTGAGGAAGTACCCCACAATGGTGGATTGCCATCAAAAAAAATCCGTGTAAATTCGATATCTGAACGTCGACTCAGCAGTATCGGTGGGCGCCCGCGGTTGTAACTCGATTCGAGGCTGCAACTTCAACTTGTGACATGCGAGCAGTGGCCAAACTGCTCCTGCCAGCGGCATGGCCGCAGAGGTCAACATGATGGCTCAGAACCCCTTATGCATCCCTGTAGAGAGCGTAGTTTGCAACTCTGCGGTTGAGTATTCAAAGCAAACTGTCCGCCATTTGACAAAGCGGGCCAGATGGCGTGTTGCCATGATGTCTGTTTTGTTGTTGGCCGGCCAGGTCGCCTCGGCCAAGAAGGAAGGGCCAGCCCCGGAAGTCCAGGTGACGCCCAACTACATCGTCGACTTCGAATTCGACTGGGGACGAGACGGCGTGGACTGCCCGACCTGCAACCACGGCTCCGGCAATTCGAGACTGGCCTTCACCGATCACAACTATCGGCTGTGGGTGGCGCCCCTGGACATCAAGACCGGCAAGTTTCTGCCGGACAATGGCAAGGGCACGCAGGTCGACAGCCATACTGCTTACGCCACGGACTTCGGCAACGGCCCGGAGTGGATGTTTTCCTCGATCGCGGGTTCGCAGCTGGTCTATACGCGCTACCAGCCAGACGTCCCGCAGAGCCCGGATTCGGCCGTGCTTGCCATCGCCACTCAAAACGCTGACGGAACCTGGCTGCCAGCATCGCTGCCGGGCGGAGAGAAGCGCCAATCACCAATTGGCACTCAGGATCTGGACGATTTGGCGCCGCGCATCCACTACCAGGACGTGGCCAAGCGCCGCACCTTTTGGCGCGACTCCGAGGTGTCTACCAATGATGAGACCAAGTTGCCCACCACTGGCTTCAGCGGCGGTTCGCGCCGTTGGGTTCCGGGGACGCACAAGATCATCCTGACCGCCACCGGCCTCGAAGGCACCAAGGGCTACGGCCGGCAGCAGGTCTTCCTGTTCGACACCGATACCGCGGTACTCAAGCAAATCACCGACGAAGATGCAGACCATGCAGGTGCCATGATGTGGCGCGCGCCCGAATACGACAACCAGTATGTATTTTTCAGTGTGCGCAATGGCAAGCAACTGGTGGTGCATCGCAAGTTGAAGGATGAAACCGGAAAGAAGCACTGGACTTCCATCATTCAACTCGATCTGCCGCCTGAAACGCCGCATCTCTGGTCGCCGGAGTATTTCCTCTTCAATGGCAAGTCTTATATTTTTTACCAGATGAACAAGAGTGCCAACGCGTCGGACTTGTCCAAGCCGGGGGTGCTGGCCATGTCGATGATTTTGCCCAAAAAAGCGAAAATCATTCCACTGATTTCACCCGACGCAGAGCCCCGCGTGCGCATGGATCCTGAATACTTCATCACGGCCAAAGGGCCGTATCTGTACTACAACCGCTACAAGCTCCGGACTGATACCGAGGACTCTCAGCCTGAAGGCGTATGGCGTGTGGATACCCGGCTCGGAAAACCCAATCCTGCTTTGCAGGCAGCCAGTCGCCGAGTGATCCCGGAAGCGCCCGGCGAACTTGACTGATCGCGCGTTTGGAATCCACCCCGCAAAAAAAGGCGACCCTGGGGGCGCCTTTTCAATTCCGCTGCCACCCGGGGGCAGCTTGCGAGTTACTTGAACAGGTCCTTGACCTTGTCTGTCCAGCTCTTGGCGTTCGGAGAGTGCTTCTCGCCGCCTTTTTTCAGCGACTCCTCCAACTCCTTTAGCAACTTGCGCTGATGCTCGGTGAGCTTGACCGGCGTTTCAACTGTCACATGGCAATACAGGTCGCCGGGATAGGCCGAGCGCACGCCCTTGATGCCCTTGCCTCGCAAGCGGAAGGTCTTGCCGTGCTGCGTGCCTTCGGGCAGCTCGATCTCCAGCTTGGCCGTCAGCGTGGGGACCTCGACCGAGCCGCCCAGCGCCGCGGTCGTCATCGAGACGGGCACGGTGCAGTGCAGGTCGTCTCCGTCGCGCTCGAAGATCTCGTGCTGCTTGATGCGAATCTCGATGTAGAGATCACCGGCCGGACCGCCATTGGTGCCAGGCTCGCCGTTGCCGGCCGAGCGAATGCGCATGCCTTCGTTGATGCCGGCGGGGATCTTCACTTCCAGCGTCTTCTGGCGCTTGATCTTGCCGGCGCCGTTGCAGGTCGTGCAGGGCTCGGGAATGATCTTGCCAGTGCCGTGGCAGTGCGGGCAGGTCTGCTGCACGCTGAAGAAGCCCTGGCGCATGTGCACAGTGCCGCCGCCATTGCAGGTGGTGCAGGTCTTGGCCTTGGTGCCGGGCTTGGCGCCGCTGCCGCCACAGGTGTCGCAGCTGTCCCAGGTGGGAATGCGGATCTGGCTCTCCTTGCCCAGCGCAGCCTCTTCCAGCGTGATCTCCATCGCGTAGCTGAGGTCGTTGCCACGGTAGACCTGCTGGCCACCGCCGCCGCGGCGCCCGCCCTGACCCTGGCCGCCGAAGATGTCGCCGAAGATGTCGCCGAAGGCCTCGGCGAAACCGCCGAAGCCTTCAGGGCCCGCCCCGCCGCCGCCGCGGTTCGGGTCCACGCCGGCGTGTCCGTACTGGTCATAGGCCGCGCGCTTCTGCGCGTCGGAGAGCATCTCGTAGGCTTCCTTGGCCTCCTTGAATTTCTCTTCGGCCGCCTTCGCCCCGTCGCCCTGGTTGCGATCGGGGTGGTGCTTCATGGCCAGCTTGCGGTAGGCCTTTTTGATGTCGTCCTCGGTGGCATCTTTGGCCACGCCAAGGATTTCGTAAAAGTCACGCTTTGCCATGTACTCTTTCTGAACGCTTCAAACAAAGCCGCCGCGTGAGGGCGCAGCTTGCAAGCTGCGCGCCCGACGCGGCGAATCACCGACCCGGGCCCCTATGCGAGGCCCGGCCGGAGATCACTTCTTGACTTCCTTGAACTCGGCGTCCACCACGTTGTCGTCGTCAGCCGGCTTGGCAGCCTGCGGCTGTTCGGCGCCAGGTTGCGCGCCTGCAGCGCCGCCGGCGGCGGCCTGAGCCGCCTGCTGCTCGGCGTAAACCTTCTCGCCCAGCTTCTGGCTGGCGGTCATCAGGGCTTCGCTCTTGGCGTCGATGGTGGCCTTGTCGTCGCTCTTCAGTGCCTCTTCGGCTTCCTTCAGCGCGGTCTCGATTTTTTCCTTCTCACCGGCGTCCAGCTTGTCGCCGTGTTCGGCCAGGCTCTTCTTGACCGAGTGGATCATGCCGTCGGCCTGGTTGCGGGCTTGCACCAGTTCCAGCTTCTTGGCGTCTTCCGCCGCGTTCAGCTCGGCGTCTTTCACCATCTTCTGGATCTCATCTTCCGACAGGCCCGAGTTCGCCTTGATGGTGATCTTGTTTTCCTTGCCGGTCGCCTTGTCCTTCGCGCCGACGTGCAGGATGCCGTTGGCGTCGATGTCGAAGCTCACCTCGATCTGCGGCAGGCCACGCGCGGCCGGGGCAATGCCTTCCAGGTTGAATTCGCCCAGGCTCTTGTTACCTGCGGCGAGTTCACGCTCGCCTTGGTAGACCTTGATGGTCACGGCCGGCTGGTTGTCGTCCGCCGTCGAGAACACTTGCGCGAACTTGGTCGGGATCGTGGTGTTCTTCTTGATCATCTTGGTCATCACGCCGCCCAAGGTCTCGATGCCCAGGCTCAGCGGGGTGACGTCCAGCAGCAGCACGTCCTTGCGGTCGCCGCCCAGCACCTGACCTTGAATCGCGGCACCCACGGCGACGGCTTCGTCAGGGTTCACGTCCTTGCGGGGTTCCTTGCCGAAGAACTCCTTGACCTTGTCCTGCACCTTGGGCATGCGGGTCATGCCGCCGACCAGGATCACGTCGTCGATTTCGCTGACTTTGACGCCCGCGTCCTTGATGGCGGTGGCGCAAGGCGCGATGGTGCGTTCGATCAGCTCTTCGACCAGGGCTTCCAGCTTGGCGCGGCTGAGCTTGATGTTCAGGTGCTTCGGGCCGGAGGCGTCTGCCGTGATGTAAGGCAGGTTGACGTCGGTCTGCGAAGAGTTCGACAGCTCGATCTTGGCCTTTTCAGCGGCTTCCTTCAGGCGCTGCAGGGCCAGCACATCCTTGGTCAGGTCGACGCCTTGTTCCTTCTTGAACTCGGAGACGATGTAATCAATGATGCGCTGGTCGAAGTCTTCGCCGCCCAGGAAGGTGTCGCCGTTGGTCGACAGCACTTCGAACTGCATCTCGCCGTCCACATCGGCGATCTCGATGATGGACACGTCGAAGGTGCCGCCACCCAGGTCATACACGGCGATCTTGCGGTCGCCCTTGCCGTGCTTGTCCAGGCCGAAGGCCAGGGCAGCCGCGGTCGGCTCGTTGATGATGCGCTTGACGTCCAGGCCGGCAATGCGGCCAGCGTCCTTGGTGGCCTGGCGCTGGGCGTCGTTGAAGTAGGCCGGTACCGTGATCACGGCTTCGGTCACTTCCTCGCCGAGGTAGTCCTCGGCGGTCTTCTTCATCTTGCGAAGCACTTCGGCCGAGACCTGCGGGGGGGCCAGCTTCTTGCCGCGCACCGACACCCAGGCGTCGCCGTTGTCGGCCGCGGCAATCTCGTAGGGCATCAGGTTGATGTCCTTCTGAACTTCCTTCTCGGTGAACTTGCGGCCGATCAGGCGCTTCACTGCGTACAGCGTGTTGCGCGGGTTGGTCACGGCCTGACGCTTGGCCGAGGCACCCACCAGCACTTCGCCATCTTCCTGGTAGGCAATGATGGACGGGGTGGTGCGAGCGCCCTCGGAGTTCTCGATCACCTTGGTCGAGTTGCCTTCCATGACGGCGACGCACGAGTTCGTGGTCCCCAGGTCAATGCCAATGATCTTGCCCATTTTTCTGCTCCTGTGAGGAATGTGTTCCGGTTGTCTCGGAATTGTGGATAACTGTCTTGATTTCAAGGGCGCGGGGCCCTGTGAACAACTGATTCGGCTTACTTCGGCGCGGCCACAGTCACCAGGGCCGGGCGCAGCACGCGCTCGGCGATGGACGCGCCCTTCTGGAGGACGGCCACTACGGTGTTGGCTTCCTGTTCGGCCGGCACCATGCTGATGGCCTGGTGCTGGTGCGGGTCGAAGCGTGTGCCGGCTGGCGGGTTGATCTCCAGCACCTTGTTGCGCTCCAGCGCCGCAGCCAGCTGACGCAGCGTGGCGTGCACGCCTTCCAGCACCTTTTCGACCGGTGCATCAGGCATTGCGATCGCGGCTTCCAGGCTGTCCTTCACCGGCAGCAGGCTTTCGGCAAAAGACTCGACGCCGAACTTCCGTGCCTTGCTGATTTCGTCTTCTGCGCGACGGCGGATGTTTTCCATCTCGGCCTTGGCGCGCAGGTAGGCATCGGCCATTTCGGTGTGCTTGGCTTCCAGCTCGGCCAGGCGGGCTTCGGCCGGAGGGTCGCCCGCCACGGCCTGTGCGGCGTCCTGCTGTTCGGCCGATGCGTTTGGATCCAGGGATGAGTCGTTGGTGTTCATCGGAGGCGGGGGCAAAGGCCCGTTGGGAGGGCCCGCGGTGGCGCGGGCGAAATTGGTGGTTGTGGCGTGTGAAGCCCGACTTGGCGGGTCAACTGAGGGCGGTGTCCGCACTTTCAAGAGGGCCTTGCGCGCTTTCTTGAAGATTTTTTGCGCGGCCGTGGCAAACGCGAGCGCGAGATGGGCGAGCTTTGCCCGGAAAGAGCGGTCGCGGTCAGGATGATGGGTCAGACCTTGCCGCCCTCGGCGTCGTCGATGCTGGCGCTCCAGCGGTTCCAGTCGCTCAACTGGCGCCGGTCGCGCTTGGTGGGGCGGCCATGCGCCAGCGATTGCGCCGGTTCCACGCCCTGGCGGCGCGCCTCGCGGGCTTCGCTGCGAGCCAGCAGGCTGGCCGCGGTTTCCTCGTAGAGCTGCTGTGCGACAGGCGCCGGGCCGCGGATTTCGGTCAGGCCGAGCACCTGCACTTCACGCGCTGGAAGCCCCGGCTCGCGCAGCAGGATGCGGTCTTTCAAGCGCAGGTCGCGTGAGGGTTTGGCCGGCTGGCCGTTCACTTCGACGCGGTTCTTGCCAATGGCCTCCACGGCCAGCGAGCGGGTCTTGAAGAAGCGCGCGGCCCAGAGCCACTTGTCCAGCCGCACCGGGTGGTCACACAGTTTCGGATCGATCACGGCATGCATTGTCCTTCAGCTTCACGCTCGGTTTGTCCGGGGTGGTTGGGCAAGGCGCATGCCGATCCGGGTGCCGCCACTGGGCGCGTCACACAGCCGCCAGCGGCAGCCGCACGATCGCGTCCAGGCCGGTGATGCGGCCGTGTACGTTGCGGCTTTCCAGCGTCACCTGGCCCTGCAGCGAGTGCGCAATCTGGTCGCAGATCGCCAGGCCCAGGCCGCTGCCGTGCTCGGTCGGCGCCTCGTCCGCCCCCAGGCTGCTGGCGCCGGTGGCAAAGGGCTGGAACAGGCGGGCCTGCTGGGCTTCGCCCAGTCCGGGGCCGGTGTCGGCCACGGTCAGCGCGGCGTGCCGGCCGTCGCAGACCAGCTGCACCGTCAGCCGGCCTTGCGGCGGACTGTATTTGATGGCGTTGTGCAGCAGGTTGCGTGTCAGCTCGCGCAGCGCCCAGGCGTGGCTGCGGATGGGCGCAGGCTGGGTGCTGATCTCGAAGTCCAGACCGTGGTCGACAATGAGCGCCGAGAGGTCCAGCGCCACTGCGCGGGTGATCTCGGCCCAGTCTTCCACCGGTGCGGGCTCGCCCTGGCGCATCTGTTCGACCTTGGCCAGCGCCAGCATCTGGTTGGCCAGTTGCGTGGCGCGGGCCACCGTCACTTCGATCTCCTTGAGCGCCAGCTCGGCCGGCACATCGCCGCGGCGGGCCGATTGCACCTGCACGCGCAACACCGCCAGCGGCGTGCGCAACTGGTGCGAGGCGTCTCTCACGAAGCGGCGCTGGTGGTCGAGCAGGTGGCGCAGCCGGCCCATCAAGTGGTTGGTGGCATCCACCAGCGGCCGCAACTCCTTTGGCGCGCCGCTGCTGTCCACCGGTGTCAGGTCGCCCTCGGCCCGGGTGTGCAGTGCCTGGCTCAATGCGCGGATGGGCCGCGTGGCCCGCTGCACTGCCACGCCGACCACCGCCGCAATCAGCAGCAGCAGTGCGCCCTGGTGCCACAGCGTGTCGACCAGCAGGCTGCGCGCAAGCGTCTGTCGCAGCTCCAGCGTCTCGGCCACCTGCACCATGGCCATGCCTTGTCCGCCCGGCCAGACGACTGGCTGCAGCAGCACCGCCACGCGCACCGGCGTGCCCTGGTAGCGGTCGTCGTAGAAGTCCACCAGCGCCGCGTAGGGGCCTTTGGCGGGCAACTGGCCGTGCCAAGTGGGCAAGGCTTCGAAGCCGGACACTGTTTCGCCCTGAAAGCCGGTGACCTTGTAGAAGATGCGGCTGCGGTTGTCGGCCTCGAAAGGCTCCAGCGCCGAGTAGAGCAGGGTGGCCTTGAGGTGAGTGCCGGGCTGCTCGCTGTTGACCTCCAGCAGCTCGCCGATGGATTTGGCCGTGGCCAACAGCGTTCGGTCATAGGCAATGTCCGCCGCGCGCAAGGCTTGGCGGTACAGCATCACCGTGTTGACCGCGATGACCAGCAGTGCAGGCAGCAGGATGCCCAGCAGCAAGCGGCTGCGCAGCGACAGCCGCGCCCCGGCCGTGTCCAGCCAGCCGGTCGAGCCCATGTTCACGTGCCCCGGCTCAGCTGTCGGCCTTGAGCAGGTAGCCCAGGCCGCGCAGCGTCACCAGTTGCACCTCGGTGGGCTGCAGGCGCTTGCGCAGCCGGTAAGCCACCACCTCGACTGCCTCGAACTGCACTTCATGCTCACCCGGAAACACGGCCTCGAACAGGCGCTCCTTGGTCACCGCATGACCGGGCCGCTGCAGCAGTGCGCGCAGCAGCGCGGTTTCGCGCGGGGTCAGCTCCAGGGCCTCGTCCCCGTGGTAAATCGCTCCTTCATCGCCCTCCCAGCGCAGGCCGCCAAAGCCGTTGCTGGGCGCGGCAAAGGCAGCAGGCCCGCTGCCGGCGGCGCGGCGGGCCATGGCGCGGATGCGCGCCTCCAACTCGTCCAGGTCGAAGGGCTTGGGCAGGTAGTCATCGGCACCGGTGTTCAGGCCGATCACACGGTCGCCGATGGTGCCGCGCGCGGTCAGGATCATCACTGGCGTCGTCAGCCCGGCAGCGCGGGCGTGTGCCAGCACCTCCAGCCCGTCCAGGCCCGGCAGGCTGAGGTCCAGCAGCACCACGTCGGGCATGCAGGCCTCCCAGCGTTCCAATGCCCGCTGCCCCTCGCCCCAGCAGACCACCTGCATGCCGCGCCGGTTCAGCGTGCGGGCCAGCGTGGCCTGCATCGTGGCGTCGTCTTCGATCAGCAGCACCTTCATGCGGGCCACCATAGCACCGACCGCGGTAGGGCCATGCCGGTGGCCGTACCCGCATTTCCCCTAGGCCGATGGACAGCCATTTGACAGCCTCGCGCGTCACCATCGCCCGATTCGATTCAAAAACTCCCAGGAGACATGCCCATGCGCAGAGACGCTTTCCTCAAGAGCCTGGCCGCGATGGCCGCAGCCGGCGCATTGCCGATGTCGGGCCACGCCGCTGGTGTGGCGCTGAAGATGATGGTGCCGGCCAACCCGGGCGGCGGCTGGGACAGCACCGGCCGAGCGCTGGGCAAGGCGCTGCAGGATGCCGGCGTGGCTTCCTCGGTCAGCTACGACAACAAGGGTGGTGCCGCTGGCGCGCTGGGGCTGGCCCAATTCGTCAATGCCAGCAAGGGCGACCCGCACGCCCTGATGGTGATGGGCGCCGTGATGCTGGGCGGCATCATCACCGGCAAGCCGCCGGTCGACCTCAGCCAGGCCACGCCGATCGCGCGCCTGATCAGCGAATACAACGTCTTCGTGCTACCGGCCAACTCGCCTTTCAAGACCATGAAGGACGTGGTCGACGCGATGAAGAAGGACGTGGGCAGCGTCAAGTGGGGCGGCGGCTCGCGCGGCGCCACCGAGCACATTGCCGCGGCCATGATCGCGCGCGAAGTGGGTGTGGACGCGGCCAAGATCAACTACGTGCCGTTCCGCGGCGGTGGCGAAGCCGTCGCGGCCATCCTGGGTGGCAATGTCAGCGTGGGCGGCAGCGGCTACAGCGAGTTCCAGCCGTACATCGCCAGCGGCAAGATGCTGCCCATCGCCGTCACCTCGCCGGCCCGGCTGCCTGGGCTGAACGCGCCCACACTGAAGGAGCTGGGCATCAACGTCGAGATCGGCAACTGGCGCGGCGTGTATGGTGCGCCCGGCATCACGCCCGATCAGCGCAAGGCACTGACCTCCATGGTGCTGGCGGCCACCAAGGCCCCGGCCTGGGCCGAGGCGATCCAGAAAAACGGCTGGACCCCGGCGCTGCTCAGCGGCCCGGCCTTCGACGAGTTCGTGGATCGTGAGTTCGCCTCGCTGCGCGCCATCATGGCCAAGAGTGGCATGGTCTGAGCATGGCTGATGAGCAATTGATGTCACCGCCCGCGGTGAACCGGCCGCAGATGCTGGTCGGTGCCGGTGTGATCGTGCTGGGTGGTGTGCTGGCTGTTGGCGCGCTGGCCATTCCGGCCAATGCCGGCTATGCCGGCGTGGGTCCGAACTTCCTGCCCTGGCTGGTGGCCGTGGCGCTGCTGGCCTGCGGCGTGGGGCTGGTCTGGCAAGCCCGGCGGGGCGGCTTTCGTGCGATGGAAACGCCGTCAGGCGCGGCGCACGGTGACTGGCGCTCGATGGCCTGGGTGGCGGCCGGCGTGCTGCTGAACGCCGCAGCCATCACCCGCATTGGCTTTGTCTTCAGCTGCGCGCTCTGCTACGTGCTGGCGGTGCGCGGGCTGCGCCTGTCCGAGGGCAAGCCGGCCGGCAGCGTGCGGACCACGCTGGTCGACGCGGCCGTTGGGCTGGCAATCTCGGCGCCGGTGTTCTGGCTGTTCACGCAATTGCTGGCCATCAACCTGCCGGGCCTGACCGGCACCGGTTGGCTCTGAGCGGAGGGAGACACCATGGACATCTGGCACCAACTGCTGCAAGGCTTCATGACGGCGGGCACGCCGGTGAACCTGTTGTGGGCCTTCGTGGGCTGCGCGCTGGGCACGGCCATCGGCGTGCTGCCTGGCCTGGGCCCGGCGGTGACGGTGGCGATGCTGCTGCCCATCACCTCGCAGGTCGAGCCTACCGCGTCGATGATCTTCTTCGCTGGCATCTACTACGGCGCGATGTATGGCGGCTCCACCACCTCCATCCTGCTGAACACCCCTGGCGAGACGGGCACCATGGTGACCGCGCTCGAGGGCTTCAAGATGGCCAAGAGCGGCCGCGCGGGCGCGGCGCTGGCCACATCCGCCATCGGCTCCTTCGTGGCAGGCACCATCGCCACGGTGCTGGTCACGCTGTTTGCGCCGCTGGTGGCCGATTACGCCGTGCAACTTGGCCCGCCGGAATACTTCTGCCTGATGCTGCTGGCCTTCACCACCGTCAGCTCGGTGTTGGGTGCCAGTGCACTGCGCGGCATGACGGCGCTGTTCATCGGCCTGGCCATCGGCCTGGTCGGGCTGGATCAGATCACCGGCCAGGTGCGCTACACCGGTGGCATTCCGGAGTTCCTCGATGGCATTGAGGTGGTGCTGATCGCGGTGGGCCTGTTTGCGGTGGGTGAGGCGTTTTACAACGCCCTTTACGAGGGCCGCAGCGAAGCCAAGTTGAACAGCACCGGCCGCGTGCACATGAGCAGGCAGGAGTGGCGCCGTTCGTGGCCGGCCTGGCTGCGCGGCACGGCCATCGGCTTTCCGTTCGGCACGCTGCCGGCGGGCGGCTCGGAGATCCCGACCTTCCTCAGCTACGCCACCGAGCGCAAGCTCTCCAAGCATCCGGAAGAGTTCGGCACCGTGGGCGCCATCGAAGGCGTGGCCGGGCCGGAGGCGGCCAACAATGCGGCTGTGACGGCCACGCTGGTGCCGCTGCTGACGCTGGGCATCCCGACCTCGGTGACCGCGGCCATCCTGCTCTCTGCGCTGTCCAACTACGGCATCCAGGCCGGGCCGCAGCTGTTCACCACCTCGGCCACCCTGGTCTGGGCGCTGATCGCTTCGCTCTACATCGGCAACGTGATGCTGCTGGTGCTGAACCTGCCGCTGGTGGGCCTCTGGGTGAAGCTGCTGAAGATCCCGCGGCCGCAGCTCTATGCCGGCATCCTGATCTTCGCCACCGTGGGCGTTTACGGCATGCGCCAGAGCAGCTTCGACCTGTTCCTGATGTTCGGTGTCGGCCTGGCTGGCGTGCTGATGAGGCGCTTCGACTTTCCCACCGCACCGGTCATCGTCGGCATGATCCTGGGGCCACTGGCCGAAGCGCAGATGCGCAACGCACTCTCCATCGGCGAAGGCCGCTGGACGGTCTTCATCGACCGGCCGGTGTCGGTCTTTTTCCTGGCCTGCGTGGTGGCGGTGCTGGTGCTGCCGCGCGTGATGCGCTGGTGGGGCCGCCGGCGCGTCGCCTGAGCGTCCACCGCTTG
>NZ_VIDT01000189.1 GCF_006519715.1 Ideonella azotifigens | reverse complement strand
CAGCACCAGCACCGGAATGTGGCTGCCCAGCTCGCGCAGGTTGCGCAGCTGTTGCCAAGCATCGGGCCGGTGGCCGCTGCGCGACGGGCTGGGGTCCATCACCAGCAGCTCGAAGCCTCGCCGGCCGGCGTGCTCGATGAGCTGGGTGTCGTCGGTGGCCTGCACCTGGTGGCCGTGCGGCTCCAGGCACATGCTCAGCCATTGGCGGCTGTCGGCGTCGGGGTCCACCACCAGCACGCGGGCAGCAGGGTGGGGGCGCCGGTCGGCGGGTGGCAGGGCAGTCGGGGTGGGGTGGTCGGACATGGCATTCAGGCAAAGCAATCCATGCCTGAGAGCCTACGGACATCCCCTTGATCGCAGCCGGGGATCAGTCCGGTGGACAGCCCCCTATTCACCTGCGCTTAACCTTGCAGCAACACAGCGAGGCCGGTCGTGACAAAAGCCCGCTGGCCGTGCTCAACGATGAAAGTGGCCGTCCTCGCCGACGATGGAGAGGTCCGAATAGTCCAGGCCGCTGTGGTCGGTGCTGGAGAAGCTCACTTCCAGGCCGCCGAGGTCGTAGCGCTTGAAGCTTTCGAGCGAGGACCTGATGCGCTCGCGGGTGATGTTTGGCCCGGCGCGACGCAGGGCTTCGACCAGCACCTTGGCACCGGCAAAGCCTTCCAGCATCGCCGGCGTCAGCTCCACGCCCTTGCCCTGCGCGGCCACCAGGCCCATGGCTTCCTTGACCATGCCGTTGTTCATCGAGCGCTCGTACGGGAAGACCTGGGTGATGATGGTGCCGCGGGCGTTGTCGCCCAGGGTCTTGATGAAGCCTTGCGAGGCATTGTTCGACAGCGTGACCAGTTGCGCTTTCGAGCCTGCGGCGCGCAGTTTGCCCAGCGTGTCGGCCACCACGGTGCCGCTGCCGACCACGATCACCGCCTGCACGTCGGCTTTGACCAGCTTGGCGATCACGGGCGCCAGGTCGGGTTTCTCGCGGTCGAACTTCTCGTCCACTGCCGGTTCGCGTCCCACCGCCTTGAAGCCGGTCATCGCGCCCTTGGCGCCGTCTTCGCCAAACGAATCGTTGACGTGGACCAGGCCGATGCGCGACATGCCGATCAGGCTCAGGTGGCGCACCGCGCGCTCGGCTTCGCGCTGGTACGAGGCGCGCACGTTGAAAACCCAGGGCTGCACCGGCTGGTGCATCACCATCGAGCCGGTGGACGGCGCGATCAGCGGCACGCGGGCGGCCGTCACCAGCGGGATGATGGCCTGGTTGTGCGGCGTGCCGCGGGTCAGGAACAGCGCCAGCACGCCGTCGTCGATCAGCTTTTTGGCGTTTTCGGCGGCCAGCGGTGGCTCGAACTTGTCGTCCAGCGAGATCAGCTCGATGGTCTGGCCGTTGATGCCGCCGTTCTTGTTGACGCTGTCGAGGTAGAGCTTGGCGCCCTCGGTCGTCTCTTTGACGCCAGCCGCCACCGGGCCGGTGAAGCCGGCCGTCTGGCCGATCTTGATCTGGGCCCAGGCGGGGCACAGGGCGAGGCATGCCAGGGTCGCAACAACCCATCCGCGGCAGTGACGGTTCAATTTCATGTGATTCCCAACGACAACGACAAGAAAAAAGGTGGCTGGTCTGGCAGCTCTTCCGCGCTGCAGTGCCGGTTGACCGGCCCGCAGCAAGCGCGGGGATTGTCTCGCCTGCCCATGACGCGAGCATGAGCGTTGCACGCAAGGTTGCACCTTGGCAACAACCCTGGCCGCCGCGAGGCCCCCGGGGCGTGACAACATATCGGGTTCTGCCTGCCTCGCACCCCTTCCATGTCCTCTGGCCTGATCCAAATCCGCGGCGCCCGCCAGCACAACCTGAAGAACCTGGACCTGGACATCCGCACCGGCGAGATGACGGTGGTCACCGGTCCCAGCGGCTCGGGCAAGTCCAGCCTGGTGTTCGACACGTTGTATGCCGAGGGCCAGCGCCGCTACGTCGAGACCTTCTCGGCCTATGCCCGCCAGTTCCTGGACCGCATGGACAGGCCGGCGGTGGACAGGGTGGACGGCGTGCCGCCGGCGATTGCCATCGACCAGACCAACCCGGTGCGCACCAGCCGCAGCACGGTCGGCACGATGACCGAGCTGAACGACCACCTGAAGCTGCTGTTCGCCCGCGCCGGCCAGCTGTTCGACCGCAAGACCGCGCTGCCGGTGCGCCACGACACGCCGGAAACCATCTACGAGGACCTGAAGGCCAGGGCCGAGGCGGCGGGTGACCCGCGCCTGGTCGTCACCTTCCCTGTGCAACTGCCGGCGAACACCAGCGCCGAGCAGCTCGAACAGTGGCTGGCCGCCAGCGGTTTCAACCGCGTGCAAGCCGAGCGCACGGTGGACGACAAGAAGCAACTCGACGTGGTGGCCGACCGCTTCCGCTTCTCGAACACCGAGCGTGTGCGGGTGATGGAAGCCATCGAGCTGGGCCTCAAGCGTGGCACGGGCCGCCTGGCCGTCTATGCGCTCAAGGAGGAGGGCGAGCAGGACCTTTGGAAATACTCCACCGGCCTGCACTGCCCCGAGAGCGACCTGCGCTACGGCGAGCCGCAGCCGGCGCTGTTCTCGTTCAACTCCGCCTACGGCGCCTGCGAGACCTGCCGCGGCTTTGGCCGGGTGATCGGCGTGGACCTGGGGCTGGTGATCCCGGACGAGCGCAAGACGCTGCGCAACGGCGCGATCAAGCCGATGCAGACGCCGGCCTGGAAGGAGAGCCAGGACGACATGATCACCTACGCCGGCGAGGCCGGCATCCCGCGCGACACGCCCTGGGGCCAGCTCACGCAAGGCCAGCGCGACTGGGTCATCAACGGCTCGCCGAACTGGACCGGCAACTGGAACAAGCAGTGGTACGGCGTGCGCCGCTTCTTCGAGTACCTGGAGAGCAAGGCCTACAAGATGCACATCCGCGTGCTCTTGTCCAAGTACCGCAGCTACACGCCGTGCCCCACCTGCGGCGGCGCGCGGCTGAAGCTGGAATCGCTGCTGTGGCGCGTGGGCACCAAGGCCAATGCGGACGCGCAGCTGCCGGCCGAGCGGCGCTTCATGCCGGTCGGCGTGGATTGGACCCGCGAGCAGCTGGAGGCGCTGCCCGGCTTGGCGCTGCACGACCTGATGCAGCTGCCGATCGACCGGCTGCGCGGCTTCTTCGACAAGCTGAGCTTGCCGGACGCGTTGCGCGACGAAGCGCTGAAGCTGCTGCTCGAAGAAGTGCAGCACCGGCTGAAATACCTCAGCGACGTGGGCCTGGGTTATCTCACGCTGGACCGCCAGAGCCGCACGCTGTCCGGCGGCGAGGTGCAGCGCATCAACCTGACGACCGCGCTCGGCACCTCGCTGGTCAACACGCTGTTTGTGCTGGACGAGCCCAGCATCGGCCTGCATCCGCGCGACATGAACCGCATCGTGCAGGCCATGCACAGGCTGCGCGACGCAGGCAACACGCTGGTCGTCGTCGAGCACGACCCGGCGGTGATGCTGGCGGCGGACCGCCTGATCGACATGGGCCCCGGCCCCGGCGAGCGCGGCGGGCAGATCGTGTTCGACGGTGTGCCCGAGCAGGCCCGCAATGCCGACACGCTGACCGGCGCCTACCTGGGCGCACGCAAGAGCGTGGGCATGGGCTTCCGGCGTTTCGTGGACGCCAACACGCCCAAGCTGATCCTGGAGGGCGTGCGCGAGCACAACCTGAAGAACCTGCACATCGAATTCCCGCTGCAGCGGCTCACCGTCGTCACCGGCGTCTCGGGTTCCGGCAAGAGCACGCTGGTGCAGGACGTGCTGGTGCCGGCGCTGCAGCGCCACTTCGGCAAGGCGACCGAATCGCCTGGTGCCTTCGACCTCCTGCTGGGTGCGGACTGGCTGTCGGACACGGTGTTCGTGGACCAGTCGCCCATCGGCAAGACGGCGCGGTCCAACCCAGCCAGCTACGTCGGAGCGTTCGACGAGATCCGCAAGCTGTTTGCGGTCGCCCCGCTGGCGCAGGAGCGCAAGTACACCGCCGGCATGTTCAGCTTCAACGCCGGCGACGGGCGCTGCCCGACCTGCGGCGGCTCGGGCTTCGAGCACGTGGAGATGCAGTTCCTGTCGGACGTCTACCTGCGCTGCCCGGACTGTGACGGCCGCCGCTACCGCAACGAGATCCTCGACGTGAAGATCCAGCGTGGCGGGCGGGACCTGTCGATTGCTGACACGCTGGAACTCACTGTCCATGAAGCCGTCACGCTGTTCGCCAATGACCGCGAAGTCGTGCGCACGCTGCAGCCCATCGTCGACGTGGGCCTGGACTACGTGCGCCTGGGCCAGCCGGTGCCCACGCTGTCCGGCGGCGAAGCCCAGCGCCTGAAGCTGGCCGGCCACCTGGCCGAAGCGGCCGGCGCGCCGCGCCAGCCCGTGGCGAAGAAGGGCACGCTGTTCGTCTTCGACGAGCCGACCACCGGCCTGCACTTCGACGACATTGCCAAGCTGATGCGCGCGCTGCGCAAGCTGCTGGATGCCGGCCACTCGCTGCTGGTGATCGAGCACAACCTGGACGTGATCCGCGCCGCGGACTGGCTGGTGGACCTGGGGCCGGAAGGCGGCGAGTCCGGCGGCGAGCTGGTCGCGACCGGCACGCCGGAAGACCTGCGTGCCCACCCCACCTCGCACACCGGCCAGGCGCTGCGCGAGTACGACGGTGCGCTGCATGCCGGCGAGGTCTCGGCCGGGGCTTACCTGGGCAAGGCGGTGAAGGCCAAGCGGCAAGGCGAGGACGCGATCCGCATCATCAATGCCCGTGAGCACAACCTGAAGTCGCTGAACGTGGACATTCCGCGCGGCAAGTTCACGGTGGTCACCGGCGTCTCGGGTTCGGGCAAGTCCACGCTGGCCTTCGACATCCTGTTCAACGAAGGCCAGCGCCGCTACCTCGAATCGCTGAACGCCTACGCGCGCTCCATCGTGCAGCCGGCCGGCCGGCCAGAGGTGGACGCGGTGTGGGGCATTCCGCCGACGGTCGCCATCGAGCAGCGCCTGTCGCGCGGCGGCCGCAAGAGCACGGTGGCCACCACCACCGAGGTCTGGCACTTCCTGCGCCTCTTGTGGGTCAAACTGGGCCTGCAGCACTGCACCAAGGACGGCGCGCCGGTGATGCCGCAGAGCGCCGAGAGCATTGCCGCCCAGCTGCTGCGCGACCACAAGGGCCAGCACGTGGGCCTGCTGGCGCCGCTGGTGGTCAACCGCAAGGGCGTGTACACCGACCTGGCCAAATGGGCCAAGGGCAAGGGCCACAGCCACCTGCGGGTGGACGGCGAGTTCGTGCGCGTGGACCCGTGGCCGCGGCTGGACCGCTTCAAGGAACACACGCTGGAGCTGCCGGTCGGCGACCTGGTACTGAGCGCGGACAACGAACCCGAGCTGCGCCGCCTGCTGGCCGAGGCGCTGGACGTGGGCAAGGGCGTGATGCACCTGCTGTTCCCGCTGGACGGACTGGCCGAGCGCATCGAGGAAGGTGACAGCACCGTGGGCATCGGCCAGGTGCAGGTCTTCTCCACCCAGCGCGCCTGCCCTGTCTGCGGCACCAGCTATCCCGAGCTGGACCCGCGCATGTTCAGCTACAACAGCAAGCACGGCTGGTGCACCGGCTGCGTGGGCACAGGCCTGGCGCTGACGCGCGAGCAGCGCAAGGCCTTCGACGACAGCGTGCGCGACGACGACAACAAGGGCCGCGAGCAAAGCTTCCCCAGCGAGGAGCCGGAAGTCGAGGGCCTGGAAGACCAGTCCTGCCCGGACTGCCACGGCGCACGCCTGAATCCGGTGTCCCGCGCGGTCACCTTCAGCGGCCTGGGCATCCAGAACGTGGCCGAATGGTCAGTGCGCGACACGCATGCCTGGATCGCCGGGCTGCAGCTCGAAGGCCGCGAGGCCGGCATTTCGCGCGACGTGATCACCGAGATCCGCAACCGCCTGGAGTTCCTGTCCGAGGTCGGCCTGGGTTACCTGACGCTGGACCGTGCCGCGCCAACCCTCTCCGGCGGCGAGGCGCAGCGCATTCGCCTGGCCGCCCAGCTGGGCAGCAACCTGCAAGGCGTGTGTTACGTGCTGGACGAGCCGACCATTGGCCTGCACCCGCGCGACAACGGCATCCTCTTGAATGCGCTGCAGAAGCTGGGCGACAAGGGCAACACGCTGGTCGTCGTGGAACATGACGAGGACACGATTCGCCGTGCCGACCATGTGATCGACATCGGCCCCGGCGCCGGCAAGCGCGGTGGCCGCCTGGTGGCCGAAGGCTCGCCGGCGGCGCTGGCCGCGAACCCGGATTCCATCACCGGCCGTTTCCTGGCCAACCCGCTGAAGCACCCGCTGCACGAGCGGCGCGTGCTCAGCGGCGCCACGCCCTCGCTCGCGCTGCGCGGCGCCAAGCTGCACAACCTGCAGGACGTGGATGTGGACGTGCCGCTGCACCGGCTGGTCGCCGTCACGGGCGTTTCAGGCTCCGGCAAGAGCACGCTGGCGCGTGACGTGCTGCTGACCAACGTCGCCGCGCTGGTCATCGCCAAGGGCCGCAAGCCGGACGAGGCGGCCGCGTCATCCGTCATCCTGAGCGGCTGCGCGTCCCTCACTGGCTGGGGCGCGGTGGACCGCGTGCTGGAAGTCGACCAGACGCCCATCGGCAAGACGCCGCGCTCCTGCCCTGCGACCTACATCGGCTTCTGGGACGCGATCCGCAAGCTGTTCGCCGAGACGCTGGAAGCCAAGGCGCGGGGCTATGCGCCCAACCGTTTCAGCTTCAACACCGGCGAAGGCCGCTGCCCCGGCTGCGAAGGGCAGGGCATGCGCACGGTGGAAATGAGCTTCCTGCCGGACGTGAAGGTGCCCTGCGACCTGTGCCACGGCCAGCGCTTCAACGCCGAAACCCTGGCCGTCTCCTGGCGCGGCAAGAGCATTGGCGACGTGCTGCAGATGGAAGTGGACGAGGCGGTGGAATTCTTCGCCTCGATGCCGGCCATTGGCCACCCGCTGCAGTTGCTGAAGGACGTGGGCCTGGGCTACCTGACGCTGGGGCAACCGTCGCCCACGCTGTCCGGCGGCGAGGCCCAGCGCATCAAGCTGGTGACCGAACTCAGCAAGGTGCGCGACGACGTGACCCGCCGCGGCCAGAAGCCGCCGCACACGCTGTACGTGCTGGACGAGCCCACGGTGGGCCTGCACATGGCCGACGTCGAACGGCTCATCCACGTGCTGCACCGCCTGGTCAACGGCGGCCACAGCGTGGTGGTGATCGAGCACGACCTGGACGTGATCGCCGAAGCCGACTGGGTCATCGACCTGGGCCCGGATGGCGGCAACGCGGGTGGCCGCATCGTCTGCGCTGGCACGCCCGAAACCCTGGTGGCGACCGGCACGGCGACTGGTGTGGCATTGGCGCCAGTGCTAGGCCGCTGACGGTGCCCGCCCGAGCCCTCTGACGATGCGTTTGCGCGGCTCAGCGCTCTTCCAAAGTCCAGCGGTAGTTGATGGTCAGCGTGGCACCTTGGTCGCCTCCGAAAAGGTTCCGACCAGGGGCGAATTTGCACCTGGTCGCCACCTTCAGTGACGCTTCATCCAATCTCGGGTACCCGCTGGAGTCTCGGATCACGGCCTTCTCCAGTTTGCCTTCTGCGGACACCGTGATCGTCACATTCGCCGTCCCCCTCTCGTCAAGTGAGGCTGACTCGGGTGGGTATTCGGCACCGGTCGGTGCGCACGTTGCTACGTCGACTCTCATGCGCTGTTCCTGCGCCATGTTGGTGTCCCCGATCTTGTTAGGCGACACATAGTCCGCAAAGATCTGGCCAACGCTTTCCGCGGGCTTGCCTTCGACAGTCCCAGGTTGGAATCGGCATGTCTTCAGCGCAGCGAGCATGGCATTGTCAAAGTCCGGATAGCGGGTCTGGCCGACCTGCTCAACCTGGAGCAATTCGCCTGCGGCGGATACCCTGAATCGGATGTCCAAGCGGCCTAAACGAGCCCCACTTAGCGTGCTGGGAAGAGGCGCGCACGATCCTTGGACGAAAGACGCTGTGAAGGGCGCCACGAGCGAGGCCTCTGCCTGTCGCTCTACCGCATGCGCATGAGTGACCATCGTCAGCCATGCGAGGGATGCACTGAGACAGGCCTTGAAGAAGGGTGGGAACATTTGCATGGATTGGTCGATGGCCGATCTTCGGCGGGCGACATGCTGAATCGCTCTGGGTTTCGTGAAGTCGGTGGGGGCCGCCTAAGGTCGTGGCAGGTCTGGCGAGCTCGCAGCATCGTCCGTGATGCATGCGGCTGCGAGGTGTTCACCGGGTCACCCAACCAACAGTCAGCACGGCGCAGGTGTTGGGAAGAAACGGGTTCAGCGCTCGGCGGCGCCGGTCTTGCAATCGGCGGCGCCCGCTTGCAGTGGCAGCACGTGCAACTGCAGCCGGTAGCTCGCGGGCGCCACCTCCTGACCGGCGCTGGGCCGCGGGCTGAGGTCCAGGAAGCAGAACTGGCGGCCTGCGGCCTGCGACGGTGCGGTTGCCGCTTG
>NZ_VIDT01000188.1 GCF_006519715.1 Ideonella azotifigens | reverse complement strand
TCGACGCTGAACAAGGACCAGCAGCTGGCCGAGATGAAGTGGTTCATCGAGGCGGCTGCGAAGCTCAAGGCCAAGGGCGTCAAGGAAGTCTCGGTGGTCTCGGAGACGCTGACCACGCACGAGTACGAATCCAAGACCCTGGCCAAGGCCTTCGAGGAGATCACCGGCATCAAGGTCAAGCACGACATCATCCAGGAGGGTGACGTCGTCGAGAAGCTGCAGACCTCGATGCAATCGGGCAAATCCATCTACGACGGCTGGATCTCGGACAGCGACCTGATCGGCACCCACTACCGCTACGGCAAGATCATGGCGCTGTCGGACTACATGACCGGCGCCGGCAAGGAATTCACCAACCCCGGGCTGGACCTGAAGGACTTCATCGGCACCAGCTTCACCACCGCACCCGACGGCAAGCTCTACCAACTGCCCGACCAGCAGTTCGCCAACCTGTACTGGTTCCGCGCCGACCTGTTCGCGCGCGAAGACCTGAAGACCAAGTTCAAGGCCAAGTACGGCTACGACCTGGGCGTGCCGCTGAACTGGTCGGCCTACGAAGACATCGCCGCCTTCTTCAGCGAAGACGTGAAGACCATCGACGGCAAGCCCATCTACGGCCACATGGACTACGGCAAGAAGGACCCGAGCCTGGGCTGGCGCTTCACCGACGCCTGGCTGTCCATGGCCGGCACGGCCGACATCGGCATCCCGAACGGGCTGCCGGTCGACGAATGGGGCATCCGCGTGGCGGCCGACAAATGCACGCCGGTGGGCGCTTCGGTCGAACGCGGCGGCGCGACCAACTCGCCGGCCGCCGTCTACGCGCTGACCAAGTACATCGACTGGATGAAGAAATACGCGCCCAAGGAAGCCATGGGCATGACCTTCGGCGAAGCCGGCCCGGTGCCGGCGCAGGGCCAGATCGCGCAGCAGATCTTCTGGTACACCGCCTTCACCGCGGACATGACCAAGAAGGGCCTGCCGGTCGTCAACGACGACGGCTCGCCGAAGTGGCGCATGGCCCCGGGCCCGAACGGCCCGTACTGGAAGCAGGGCATGCAGAACGGCTACCAGGACGTGGGCAGCTGGACCTTCTTCAAGGACGGCGACCCGAACCGCACCGCGGCGGCCTGGCTGTACGCGCAGTTCATCACCGCCAAGACCACCTCGCTGAAGAAGTCCATCACCGGCCTGACCTTCATCCGCGACTCGGACATCCGCTCGGACTACTTCACCAAGAACGCGGCCAAGTACGGCGGCCTGATCGAGTTCTACCGCAGCCCAGCGCGTGTGGCCTGGACGCCCACCGGCACCAACGTTCCTGACTACCCGAAGCTGGCGCAGCTGTGGTGGAAGAACGTGGCCCAGGCGGTCACCGGAGAGAAGACCCCGCAAGGCGCGATGGACAACCTGGCCAAGGAAATGGACGACGTGATGGCCCGGCTGGAGCGCGCTGGCATGGCCCACTGCGCGCCCAAGCTGAACCCCAAGGGCGATCCGGCCAAGTACCTCAGCGACAAGGGCGCACCGTGGGCCAAGCTGGCCAACGAGAAGCCCAAGGGCGAGACCATTGCCTACGATACGCTGCTGAATGCCTGGAAGGCCGGCAAGGTGCGCTGAGCAACCTGGCGGCAAACAACGGTTTGCCGCCAGCGACCCTTGATCACGAAGGGCTGGCAGGCCGCTGCAACGCGGCTTGTCAGCCGTCGGCCTTCAGCGTGGCGGCGTTTGGCTGGTTGTTCGCGCGGCGATCAGCCGATGCGAATGTGCAGTGACGCGAGGTCGGTTCTGAACAGCGCGCGGTAGTACTCGATGGGCAGCCCGGCGTCCGACAAGGCGCAGGACTCGATGGCCAGCAGCGGGCTGGTGTGGGGAATTTCCAGCAGGTCGGCTTCCTCGGGCGTGGGCGTCACCGCCTCGATCCAGCGATCAGCGCGCTTGAAGATCATGCCGTACTGCTTTTGCAGCACGTCGTAGAGCGAGCGGGTCTGCAGCGGCAGCTGGTCCAGGCCCGGCGTGAGCGCCGCCGGGATGCTGTGGCGCACCAGGATGCGCGGGATGCCGTCCACCATCTGCACCCGCGAAACTTCGACCACTTGCGAAGCAATGCCTTGGTCGACCGGCAACCTGAGGAAGTGCTGCGCGCGCTCGCCTGGCAGGGCCACGCGCTGGGTCAGCACGCGGCGCGTGATGCGCTTGTGTTTGTCCAGCAGTTCGCCCGAAAAGCCGACGATGGAGCCGACGAAGTTCTGCTCCTCGCGGCGGCCAGAGACAAAAGCGCCTTTGCCCTGGCGCTTGTAAATGACGTGCTCGTAAACGAGCTGGTTCAGAGCCTCCCGCACCACGGTTCTGGAAACGCCAAAGCGTTCGCACAAGGCGCTCTCGGAAGGCAGGGCCGCGTTGGCGCCCATGCCGTTGTCGCTGATCATGCGCAGCAGGGACTGTTTGACCTGGGACCACAGTGGCCCGGTGGCAGATTCTGCGGCGGCGTCACGACCCGACGCTGCGGGCGGATCTTCTGTCATGGAGGCGGCTCTGGCATCAGAGGTCTGCAATGCGGGAGCCGATTTGTACACCATGTCGCTGCCTGAGCAGCTTCAGGGTGCCGGCCACTTCCTGTGCCTGGCGATGGGCGTCCCAGCCCAGCTCCCCGCCGATGATGGTGGCGATCATGCGCAGTGCTGCTTCGGTGCAGCGACCTTCGATGGCAATCAGCGTGCGGCGCAGCACCACGTCGGCCAGCCGGCCGATGCGCTGGTGCTGTGCGATGTGGACCATCTCGCCCACCGTGTAGGTGGGCAGGTCGCAGATGGCTGCAGCGCCGGTCGTGGCGACGATGGCGGCGACTCCGCTGGCTTCGCAGCCGTAGCGGTCCCAGAGCAGTGCCACCAGCGCGGGGGCCAGGCCCGAGGTGGTGCTCAGGCGGTCCACGCGCGCCTGGCGCTCGGCCGGGTCGACTGGCCAATCGCGGCCACTTCCGATGGGCAGCTGGGCGGTGTCGACCCTGCGCTGCCGGCGCAGGCGTGCGAGCACATCGTCAGCGATCTGGGCTGCGCAGGCACGGTAGGTCGTCCACTTGCCGCCGACGAGGGTCAGGATGTCAAAAGGGCGATCCCCCTGGGCCGGCAGCAGCCGCACCGAGTGGTCACGGCTGATGGCGCCGGCCACGGTGCCGTCAGCCGCAGGCAGCGGGCGCACGCCGGCGTAGCTGAAGACGATCTGCTCGCGCCTGGCTGGGAGCTCAGGCATGGCGATGCCCAACTCCCTGAACAGGTAATCGATCTCGGCCTCTGTGCATCGGCAGTCGTCCGGATCGTCGGTGCGGATGTCGGTGGTGCCCAGCAGGACCAGATCGTCGGTCAGGCAGTAGGCCAGGCAGATGCGATGGTCCTGCGTCTCGAAATACAGCATGCGCGCACCCAACTCACGTGCCAGCAGCGGGTGGCGCAGCACCAGGTGGGCGCCCCGCGTACCGCCAATGAAGCGGTGATGGACCCCCATCTGCGCGTCGACCTGGTCCACCCACGCGCCGGTGGTGTTGATCACCAGGCGTGGCCGCACCTGAATGCGCTCGCCGCCCAGCGCGTCTTGAAGTGTCACCGTGTCGCCCTCGCTGGACACGAGTGCCAGGTAGGACGCCGCCAGTGCCTCGGGGCAATCGCGTTCTGCGTCTGCGATCAGCTCCAGCGTCAGCCGTTCAGGATGCACGAGCCGGGCATCGAAGAACTCGGCCACCAGCTTCACCTGCTTCGATATCGAAGGCATGGCGCGCCGCAGATCCGGGCCACTCACCAGCCGATGTCTCGGCACCCCACCGATCTTGCGGCCAAACCAGTCGTAGAACACCAGGCCCAGTTTGGTCACGATCGCGCCTTTGCGCCCCGGGCTTCGCGTCCAGCCGAAGAAGCGTGCCGGCGCGCGTGCCAGGCCGGCCCACCAGCTGTTCAGCGGCACCCACACGGCCAGGGGAACCACCAGGTGGGGGGCGTTCATCAACAAGCGGTTGCGCTCCTCGACGGACTCGCGCACCAGCGCGAACTCGCCGGTCTCCAGGTAGCGCAAGCCGCCGTGGATGAGCCGGGACGGCGCCGCGCTGGTGCCGCTGCAGAAGTCTCCCCGCTCGACCAATAGCGCGCCCACACCCTGCGCGGCCAGGTCGCGCAGCAAGCCGACGCCGTTGATGCCGCCCCCGACGATCAACACCTCCACGTCGGGCTGAGCCCGGATCTCGTTCAGTACATCGTCCCTGCGGCGCATCGCCCATCTCCTGTCTCTGTGTTTAGACCCGTTCGCGAACCAACTCATCATTACAAGATGCAAAGCCGAAGTCCGTGGCGGCGGATCATGAATGCATCCTGTCGTGCGGCTCATCGGCAAAAACACCTAGCAAATATGCGGAGAACGTGGATTGACGGGGAGGAAGTGGTCGATAGACTTCGGCCAAATCAAGCAAGACATGCCTCAACTTGTAATTACGAGATTGATGGCAAAGGAGACAAGCATGACGAAGTACCTGCTGGGCCTGGATGCCGGAAGCACGATGACCAAGGCCGTGTTGTTCGACTTCCAGGGCAACGAGATCGGCACCGCGCGTCGGCGCAATCCGATCCTGTTTCCGGCGCCAGGCCACACGGAGCGGTGCCCGCAGACCATGTGGCGAGACGTTGGCGAGGCCATCCAGGAAGTGCTGCAGACCTTGGCAATCGACGCTGGCGACATTGCCGCGGTTTCGGTGTCCGGCTACGGTGCGGGCCTGTACCTGGTCGACCGGCATGGGCAGGCGGTGCGGCCCGGGATCATGTCGACCGACGCCCGGTCGACCGATGTGCTGGCCCATTGGGCGCGCGACGGGCTGAGCCAGCGCAACGGTGTGCGGACACAGCAGCGGCTGTGGGCCGGTCAGCCTGCCGGGCTGCTGCACTGGTTGGCCAGGCATGAGCCAGCGGTGGTCGACGCGACGCATTCGGTGCTGTTCTGCAAGGACTACCTGCGGGCGCAGCTGTGCGGGGACCTGTCCACCGATGTGACCGATGCCGGTGCGGGTGGGCTGATCGACGTGGTCCACGCCTGCTACCCGGAGGCCTTCTACGACGAACTTGGCCTCGGCGCCTGGCGCGACAAACTGCCCCGCATTGGCGCTTGCGACGAGGTCGTGGGCAAGGTCTCGGCGCAAGCCGCAGTGCAGACCGGCCTGCGCGCTGGTACGCCCGTCGTGCGCGGCATGGTGGATGTGTGCGCGGCGGCCATTGCTTCCGGCGTGGCCCGTCCGGGCCAGCTCAGCGTGATTGCCGGCACCTTCAGCATCAACTCCACGCTGCATGCCGCGCCTCGGTTGGACACCTTGCCGCTTTTGCAGATGGCGTATCCGGTGGGTGAACTCTTCCTGGCCACCGAGGGCTCGCCCACGTCCGCCAGCAATTTCGAATGGTATTGCAAGAGCATCCTCGGGCCGGAGGCCGTGGAGGCCGCGGCGCTTCGTGGCCAGTCCATCTATGACGTCTGCGGTGAGCGTGTCGGCCAGGTGCTCCAGCGTCCCAACGACATCCTGTTCCTGCCCTTCCTGTTCGGCGGCCCCAGCGGCGCGCCGGCCGGCTTCCTGGGGCTGCGCGCCGAGCACGACGGTGCCGACGTGGTGCGCGCGATCTTCGAGGGCATCGTCTTCGCCCACAAGCTGGACATTGATGCGCTGCTGAGCGGCAGCGACAGGGCGCAGGTCCAGAGCATTCGCCTGGCCGGGGGAGCAGCTCGCAGCCCGGTCTGGTCGCAGATGTTCGCTGACGTGCTGGGTTTGCCGGTCGAAGTCACCCAGGGTGGCGAGGTGGGCGCTCGCGGCACCGCGATGTGTGCCGCCGTGGCGCTGGGTCTGCATGCCGACTTCAGCTCGGCCATGACGCACATGGTGCGGGTCGAGCGGGCCTATCAACCCGACCCGGCGCGGCACGCGGCATATGCCCGCAAGTTCGAACGCTTCGCGCTGGTCGCACGCACCTTGGCGCCGCTCTGGCAACCGGCCGCCGAACCCGACCCCGCCCGCTGAGTTTTCACTGTCGTGACGAGCGACCAGAACCAGCCGTCACGACCTTCCTCATTTGAACCCACCTTACGGAAATCACCATGAAACACGTTGGCGACCTGCTCGCAAAAATGCTGTTGGACTATGAAGTCGACTTCGTCTTCGGCATGCCGGGCGGCCAGACCACCGCGCTGCACCAGGGCATTGCCCGGCTCGCGCCACGCATCGAGCACATCCTTGTGCGCGACGAGCGCAGTGCCCCCTACGCGGCCGATGCCTATGCCCGGCTGACGGGCAAACCTGGCGTGTGCGACGTGACGGTCGGCCCCGGCGCAACCAAGCTGACCGACGGCATCGTCGAGGCCTACAACGCCTCCATCCCCATGATCTGCATCGTCGGCGAACTGCCGTTGGACTGGGTGACCCTGCGGCACAAGGGCGTGGCCTCGCAAGGCTTCGATCAGCAGGGATTTTTCCAGAGCATTTCCAAGGAAGTGTTCATGGTGCCAAGCGTCACGGCTTTGCCCGACATCGTGCGCGCCGCCTTTCGCATCGCCACCTCGCCGCGTCCCGGCCCGGTGGTCATCATCGTGCCTCACGACGTGATGGACGCGCCTTGGGACGACAGCCAGGTGATCCCCGTGGACAAGCGTTGCATTCAGGCTCCGTCCAGCCGCTATCGCCCGGAAGACGCCGAACTGCAGCGTGCGGCCGCGCTGATCGCCAAGGCCAGGCGGCCCGCCATCATTGCCGGCGGCGGTGTGCATGCCTCGGGCGCTGCCGAACTGCTCACTGCGTTCTGTGACCGCGTCCAGCCTCTGCACGTGTCGAGCCTGTCGGGCAAAGGCTCGGTGCCGGAGACCCGGCCCTACGCCGCTGGCGTGCTCAACCCGCTTGGCAGCGCTGCCGCCATCCAGCTCATCAAGGAGGCCGACTTGCTGATCTGGTGCGGCAGCAAGGCCAGTCAGAACACCGCGATGAACTGGACCCTGCCGCTGGCCGGCCAGGCCAACATCACGATCGACGCGGACCCCACCGAGCACGGCCGCACGTTCCAGCCGACCGTCGCCTTGTGTGGCGACGTGCGGGCCACGCTTGCCGCCCTGGACGGGATGGTGAGCGCCACGCCCAAGCCCGAGTGGCTGGCGCGCATCGCCGAAGTGAAGGCGGGCAAGCAGCGAGGCCTCGACCAGGAGAAGGCCAGCACCCAGCTGCCCATCATTCCGCCCATCGTGATGGCCGGCTTGGCGGCCCGCCTTCAGGCCGAAGACGTGGTGATCAGCGACGCCAGCTTCTCCGCCGGCTGGATCGCCCAGTACATCCCCGCCACGCAAAGCGGCCGGCACTTCCTCTACGCGCGGGGCCAGGGCGGCCTGGGCTATGCGTCGCCAGCGGCCATCGGCGCGGCGGCGGTGCTGCAGCGGCGCGGCGGCCGCGTCGTGACCTTGGCCGGAGACGGAGGGCATGCGTTTGCCGTCGGTGAACTGGCCACCTTGGCCCAGAACCGCATGCGGGTGGTGAACATCGTCATCAACAACGGCACCCTGGGCTGGCTGCAGATGTGGCAGGAGGTGTTCTTCGAGGATTTGCGCAAATCGGTGGACCTGGCCGTCGGCGACAAGCCCGACTTTGCCGCTGCCGGCACCGCCATGGGCCTGCTGGGCCTGAAGGTCATGCGGCCCGAGGAGCTGGACGCCGCGCTCGACGCTGCGTTTGCCCATGACGGCCCCAGCCTGGTCGAGGTGATGATCGACCCGCGGGCCACCCCCATTCACAGCTTCCGTCGCCGCATGGAGGACCCGAATCCCAAGGCGCCTGTGCGGCCTGGCACGGTCTACGAACTGCGCCAATGGAAGCTGGCGAGCGAGCTGTGAGCCGGACGTGACCAGCATGTTCCCCCTCACCATGGCATCGGAGCCCACATGAAACTCGTGCTCGAAGGCATCGCCCAGCGCGCAGGCAGTGCGGTCCACCTTCATCCGCTTGACCTGACCTTGGTGCCCGGCGCAGTCACCGTGCTGCTGGGCGCCACCCAGGCCGGCAAGACCACGCTGATGCGGCTGATGGCAGGGCTGGACAAGCCCAGCAAGGGCCGGGTGCTGGTGGACGGGCAGGACGTCACCCGCCAGTCTGTGCGCCAGCGCAATGTCGCGATGGTCTACCAGCAGTTCATCAACTATCCCTCGCTGAGCGTGGCCGACAACATCGCCTCGCCGCTGAAGCTGCGCAAGGAAAAAGGCATTGCCCAAACCGTCCATGCCCTGGCCGCCAAGCTGCGCATCGAGCCCTTCCTGAAGCGCCTGCCGGCCGAACTGTCGGGCGGCCAGCAGCAGCGTGTGGCACTGGCCCGCGCGCTGGCCAAGCAGGCGCCGCTGATGCTGCTGGATGAGCCACTGGTCAACCTGGACTACAAGCTGCGCGAAGGCTTGCGGGAGGAGCTCTCGGCGCTGTTTGCGCAGGGGCGATCCACGGTCGTCTATGCCACCACCGAGCCCACCGAGGCCTTGCTGCTGGGCGGCTACACCGCCGTGCTGGACGAAGGGGCGCTGCTGCAGTACGGCCCCACCGCCGAGGTCTTCCGTCGGCCGCGCTCGATGCGCGTGG
>NZ_VIDT01000187.1 GCF_006519715.1 Ideonella azotifigens | reverse complement strand
CATGCGGCCTGGGGGAGCGGGCCGTGCTTCAGGAGAAGTGGCCCAGCACGCTGTTGAAGTCGCCGTTGAAGCCCACGCCCACTGCGACGAAATTCGCCTTGCCGCCGGCCTCGATCATGATCGAGCCCATCTGCACGCCGATGAAGTCGCCGAACTGGTTGGACAGGCTGGCGCGCATCAGTTCTGCGCCGCTGGCGTTGACGATGGCGATCTCGGCGTTCTGCACTTGGCCGAAGCGCTTGGCCGCGGCCTGGGTGTGGATCATCGCGACCAGCGGAATCTCCAGCACGCCGCTGCTGACCGAAGGCAGCTTGGACGGGTCCACGCGTATCCATTCGTCCACGCCGTCCAGTGCGCCGTCCAGTGCATCCGGGCTGTGGCGCAGTGCGCCGCCATGCACCTGGAACGAACCGTCGGCCTGCTTGTCGAGCACGCCCACTTCCTGGCCGCCGATCTTGCGGCGCACGTTGTAGGTCGACAGGATGTCTTCCAGGCTTTGCGCCTTGGCGCCGTCGCCGGCATTGACGCAGACGATGGCGTGCAGGTCGAGGTCGGTCTCGCCGTCCCACGAGAGCTTGGCGGTGAAGGCTTCGCCCTTGCTGAGGTTGAGCTGCAGCTTGGGCGCTTGCTCGCCGGGCTTGGCCAGGTTCAGAACGAGTTTGGACATGTAGCGGGTCCTTGCAGAAGGGAGCGAAAAACGAAAAGGGGGCGAGCGCGCTCAGCGTTGCGCAGGCAGGTCAGGGCGGATTACCGCGCCCAGTTGCGCCATGTCCTGGCGCGCCTGCGCGAAGATCTGGCGGGCCTGCTCGAAGCTCTGCGTGTTCTTGGCCCGTGCCTGCTCGACGATGCCCACCAGCTGCCGCGTGTCGGCCACGATGGCCTGCAGCTGGCGCGCCTGGGCCAGGCGGTTGTCGCCCGGCGCGGTGGCGGCCTTGCCGACGACCTCGGTCATCAGCTTGGAGCGCACGGCCAGCAGGTTGGCGTCCAGCGCGGCGCCCTGTTCCGCCAGGCGCTGCACGCCCTGCGTGACCAGCGCGCCGTGGATGGTCAGCAGCGTCATCTTGATGCTGGCAAAACGCGAGGACGCAGTGGTCGTGGTTTCCTGCAGCGTGGAAATGCCGGCATTCTGCAGCTGGCGGATCACCATCTGGTCTGATGGCAGGCGCGACAGCGTGCTCTCGATGGCCAGTGCGCGGCTTTCCAGTGCCTGCAGCTTGTCCTGCAGCGTGGCCACGGTGCCGCTGTCAGCGCCATTGCTGATGGCTTCGCCCAGCTCGGCGCGGGCCTTGTTGACAAAGCCCATCAGGAAGGCCGCCACCTGGGCGAACTCGACAAAGCGCTCGCGGTAGGCGTTCTTCAGCTGTTCGAGGTTGCGCACCTCGCCGTCCAGCCGCTGCTGCTCCTGCTGCAGCTCCACTTCCATGGTCTTGATCAGGTCCGAGAGCTTCTTGCTCTTGCCCGAAGCGGCCAGCCGCACCTCTTCGTAGGCACGGCTCATGGCCTTGCTCAGCGTCTTCTTGTTGAACATGCCCATGAAGCGCTCCATGGCGCTGGGCTGGGCGTTCAGGATCTTGTCGGCCAGCGCGTCCAGCTTCTCGCTTTCGACGGCTTCGCTCAGGCCTGCCACCAGCTTGAAGATGCGCGGCTGTTCGGCCTTCTCGATGCGGTCCAGGAACTGGCCCAGCGTGCGGTGCAGCGACTGCTCCGCTTCGCCGCCCAGCTTGGCGATGTCCAGCATCGGCGTCTGCGCCAGGCTGACGCTGGCGATCTGCGCGCCGATGGCGTTGCGCTGCTCGTCGCTCAAGGCAACGGGGAAGTCGGCCGGAATGCCGACCAGCGCAAGGTTGCTGCTGCCGGGCAGCGGCGAAAGCGGTGACAACGAGGTGGTCGCCAGCGTCGTGGGCAGCGAACTCGGGGTGTTGCTCAAGGCGTTCTTTCCCTGGGGAATGACAGGGCGCCTAGCCTATCCCAACACTGGCCCCCACGGCCACCCCTTGAGACAAAACGCAATCCAGCGCCGCCAGCTGCGGTTCTGGCGGGCTGAATTGCTGCCAGATGGTTGAACGCAGCCGGCGCCGGGCCGCCCCAAGGCGGCTGCGCCAACCCGCTCGGCGGGTGGTCTCACGTACCCGTGAGGCCGGGTGCCCCACTTCAAGCCTCCACCACGGGGATCTTGCCGATCTTGGCTTGCCAGGTCTTCGGGCCCTCGATGTGGGCGCTGGTGCCCGTCGAATCGACGGCCACGGTCACCGGCATGTCCACCACGTCGAACTCGTAGATGGCTTCCATGCCCAGGTCGGCAAAACCGACGACCTTGGCGGCCTTGATGGCCTTGGAAACCAGGTAGGCGCTGCCGCCCACGGCCATCAGGTAGGCGCTCTTGTGCTTCTTGATGGATTCGATCGCGACCGGGCCGCGCTCGGACTTGCCGATCATCGAGATCAGGCCGGTCTGGGCCAGCATCATCTCGGTGAACGAGTCCATGCGGGTCGCAGTGGTCGGGCCGGCCGGGCCGACGACTTCGTCGCGCACCGGGTCCACCGGGCCGACGTAGTAGATGACGCGGTTGGCGAAGTCCACCGGCAGGGCTTCACCCTTGGCCAGCATGTCCTTGATGCGCTTGTGCGCGGCGTCGCGGCCGGTCAGCATCTTGCCGTTGAGCAGCAGCGTCTGGCCGATCTTCCAGCTGGCGACTTCTGCCGGCGTCAGCGTGTTCAGGTCCACGCGCTTGCTCTTGTTGTAGTCCGGCGCCCAGGTCACGTCGGGCCACAGGTCCAGGCTGGGCGGGTCCAGGTGCACGGCGCCGGAGCCATCCAGCACAAAGTGCGCGTGGCGGGTGGCAGCGCAGTTCGGGATCATCGCGATCGGCTTGCTGGCGGCGTGCGTCGGGAAGGTCTTGATCTTCACGTCCAGCACTGTCGTCAGGCCGCCCAGGCCTTGCGCGCCAATGCCCAGCGCGTTGACCTTCTCGTAAAGCTCGATGCGCAGCTCTTCGAGCTTGTTCTGCGGGCCGCGCGCCAGCAGCTCGTACATGTCGATGTCTTCCATCAACACTTCCTTGGCCAGCATCACCGCCTTCTCGGCCGTGCCACCCACGCCAATGCCCAGCATGCCCGGCGGGCACCAGCCGGCGCCCATGGTCGGGACGGTCTTCAGCACCCAGTCGACGATGCTGTCGCTGGGATTGAGCATGTACATCTTGGACTTGTTCTCGCTGCCGCCGCCCTTGGCGGCGACGATCACGTCGACCTTGTCACCGGGCACCAGCTCCATGTGGACCACGGCAGGCGTGTTGTCCCTGGTGTTCTTGCGCTCGAAGATCGGGTCGGCCAGCACCGAGGCGCGCAGCACGTTGTCCGGGTTCAGGTAGCCCTGGCGCACGCCCTGGTTCACCGCGTCGGTGACCGAGCCCTTGCCAAAGCCTTCCCACTTCACGTCCATGCCGATCTTCAGGAACACGTTGACGATGCCGGTGTCCTGGCAGATCGGGCGCTTGCCCTCGGCGCACATGCGCGAGTTGGTCAGGATCTGGGCGATCGCGTCCTTGGCGGCAGCGCTCTCCTCTCGCTCATAGGCGCGGGCGAGGTGGGCGATGTAGTCGGCCGGGTGGTAGTAGCTGATGTACTGCAGCGCGCTGGCGACGGACTCGATCAGATCGGCCTGGCGGATGGTGGTCATGCTTGGCTTTCCATGCTTGCTTTGTGCGGGCGGAGGTCTGCCGGCTGACGGGCAGAATGCATCCGGGATTTTACTGAAGGGAGCCCATCGATGACCCCGGCACTGCGTCGTTTCTTCGCCCACGAATCCGCAGGCGGCATCGTGTTGGCCATTGCCGCGGCGTTGGCGCTGATCGTCAGCAACTCGCCCTGGGGCGCGGCCTATGCGCGTTTGCTGGCCTTGCCCGGCGAGGTTCGCATTGCCGGCGACTGGCTGGTGCTGGCAAAGCCGCTGTTGGTCTGGGTCAATGACCTGTGGATGGCGGTGTTCTTCTTCCTGGTCGGGCTGGAGATCAAGCGCGAGTTCGTCGAAGGCGAACTGGCCTCGCGCAGCCAGGCGATCCTGCCGGCGGCCGCGGCGCTGGGCGGCATGGCGGTGCCGGCCCTCATCTACTCGGCCATCAACCATGCCGACCCGGTCGCGCTGCGCGGCTGGGCCATTCCTTCGGCGACGGACATCGCCTTTGCCATCGGCATCGTCTCGCTGCTGGGCTCGCGGGTGCCGGCCTCGCTGAAGGTTTTCCTCACGGCGGTGGCCATCATCGACGACCTGGGCGCCATTGCGGTGATCGCGGTCTTCTACACCAGCCAGCTGTCGCTGGGCATGCTGCTGGGCGCCGGTGCCTGCCTGGTCGGGCTGTGGGGCCTGAACCGGGCCAGGGTGACGAATGTGGGCGTCTATGTCGTGCTGGGACTGGTGCTGTGGGTCTTCGTGCTGAAGTCCGGCGTGCACGCCACGCTGGCCGGCGTGGCCACCGCACTGGCGGTTCCCATGCGCCGGCCGGACGGCGGTTCGCCGCTGGAAGACGCCGAACATGCGCTGCACCCATGGGTCGCCTTCCTGGTGCTGCCGGTGTTCGCGTTCACGAATGCCGGCGTCAGCTTGCTGGACGCTTCGGCCGAGGTGCTGGTCGCGCCGGTCACGCTGGGCATTGCCGCCGGGCTGGTGCTGGGCAAGGCGCTGGGTGTGTTCGGCACCGTGTGGCTGCTGGTGCGCGCGGGCTGGGCCGCTCTGCCGGCAGGGGCCGTCTGGCGCCAGGTGCTGGGCGTGTCGCTGCTGTGCGGCATCGGCTTCACGATGAGCCTGTTCATCGGCGGGCTGGCCTTCGAGGGCAACCCGCTGCTGGAAACCGAGCTGAAGCTGGGCGTGCTGGGCGGCTCCATCATTGCCGCGGCCCTCGGGGCTTGGGTACTGAGTACCCCCAGGACCGGCCTGCGCCCGGCCCGCCCCCCGAGGGGGTCATGAAAACTTGGGGCGGCCCGGCGTTTTCATGCACGCCCCGACGCTGAAGGGGGCGGCTCAGTGCGGGTCGGGGTTCTTGCTGGCGTACAGGATGCGGTCAGACGCCGCTATGGCAATAGCCGACAGCAGGAAGGCCAGGTGGATCACGGTCTGCGCGATCAGGGTCTTCTCGCTGTAGTTTTCGGCACTGATGAAGGTCTTCAGCAGGTGGATGGACGAAATGCCGATGATGGCGGTGCCCAGCTTGACTTTCAGTACGGAAGCATTGACATGGCTTAACCATTCGGGCTGGTCTGGATGGCCTTCGAGGTTCATGCGTGAGACAAAGGTCTCGTAGCCCCCGACGATCACCATGATCAGCAGGTTCGAAATCATCACCACGTCGATCAGTCCCAGCACCACCAGCATGATGATGGTCTCGTTCAGCCCGCTGGGCGGCGTGTCTGCATGGCCGTAGCCCACACTTTTGACCAGGATCTCCAGCGCATGCGAGTCCCCCAGCGCTGCCTGGATCAGGTGCACCAGCTCGACCCAGAAATGGAACACGTATACCGCCTGTGCCAGGATCAGCCCGAGGTACAGCGGCAGTTGCAGCCAGCGGCTGGCAAAGATCACGGCTGGCAGCACGCCCAGGCGCGGGCGGGGCGGAGGATTGGGTGTTGGCGTCATGAGGTGCGAGGGCGTCGGGGATGGGGGGGCAGGCCCGGAGGGCTGGCCGATGCCGGGAATTCTATGGGTGTGATCCAGTAAGCCCTTCGTCAGACGAGCGGACCACAGTGCAGGCCAAACGGGCAAAGCCCATCGGCAGGCAGGCCCGTGAAGGCAATCAAGACCGAGGAGACAGACGACATGAGTGAAGACCTCAAGATTTACGCGCCGCCCGCCGAACTGGTGGCGCAGGCCCATGTGTCCGGCATGGCCGCCTACGACGCCTTGTGCGCCGAAGCCGAAGCGGACCACGAAGCCTTCTGGGCCCGCCAGGCGCGCGAGCTGCTCAGCTGGAAGAAGCCCTTCACCAAGGTGCTGAACGAGGCTGACGCGCCGTTCTTCAAGTGGTTCGAGGACGGGCTGCTGAACGCCTCCTACAACTGCCTGGACCGCAACATCGAGCGCGGCCTGGGCGACAAGACCGCGCTGATCTTCGAGGCCGACGGCGGCGAGGTCACCCACACCAGCTACGCGCAGCTGCTGGCCAAGACCTGCCGGATGGCCAATGCGCTGAAGGCCATCGGCATCGGCAAGGGCGACCGGGTCATCATCTACATCTCGATGTCGGTCGAAGGCGTGGCGGCCATGCAGGCCTGCGCCCGCATTGGCGCGACCCACTCGGTGGTGTTCGGCGGCTTCTCGGCCCACTCCTTGCGCGACCGCATCGAAGACACCGGCGCCAAGGCCGTCATCACGGCCGACTGCCAGGTCCGCGGCGGCAAGCAGCTGCCGCTGAAGGCCATCGTCGACGAAGCGCTGACGCTGGGCGGCTGCGACTCGGTGAGCAAGGTTCTGGTGGTCAACCGCGCGGGCGCCAAGGTCAGCATGACCGAAGGCCGCGACCTGTGGCTGGCCGAACTGATGAAGGACCAGCCCGAGACCTGCGAGCCGGAATGGGTGGAGGCCGAGCACCCCTTGTTCCTGCTCTATACCTCCGGCTCCACCGGCAAGCCCAAGGGTGTGCAGCACAGCACCGGCGGCTACCTGCTGCACGCGGCACTTACCACCAAGTGGACCTTCGACCTGAAGGCCGATGACATCTTCTGGTGCACCGCCGACATCGGCTGGGTCACCGGCCACACCTACATCACCTATGGCCCGCTGGCGCTGGGCGGCACCGAGATCGTCTTCGAAGGCGTGCCCACTTACCCGGACGCCGGCCGCTTCTGGAAGATGATCCAGGACCACAAGGTCACGATCTTCTACACCGCGCCCACGGCCATCCGTTCGCTGATCAAGGCGGCAGAGGCCAAGGACGAGGTCCACCCGAAGAGCTACGATCTGAGCAGCCTGCGCATCCTCGGCTCGGTTGGCGAGCCCATCAACCCTGCGGCTTGGGAGTGGTACTACCAGCACGTGGGCGGCAGCCGCTGCCCCATCGTCGACACCTTCTGGCAGACCGAAACCGGTGGCCACATGATCACGCCGCTGCCGGGCGCCACGCCGATGGTGCCTGGCTCTTGCACGCTGCCGTTCCCCGGCATCGCCGCGGCCATCGTCGACGAAACCGGCAAGGACGTGCCGAACGGGCAGGGTGGCATCCTGGTCGTCAAGAAGCCCTGGCCTAGCATGATCCGCACCATCTGGGGCGACCCGGAGCGCTACAAGAAGAGCTACTACCCGGCCGATTTCCAGGGCAAGTACTACCTGGCGGGCGACGGCGCGATCCGCGACGCCAAGACCGGCTACTTCACCATCACCGGCCGCATCGACGACGTGCTGAACGTCTCCGGCCACCGCATGGGCACGATGGAGATCGAGTCGGCGCTGGTCAGCTGCACCGAGCTGGTGGCCGAAGCGGCTGTGGTGGGCCGGCCGGACGACACGACGGGGGAAGCCATCTGCGCCTTCGTGGTGCTCAAGCGCCCGCGCCCCACCGGCGAGGAAGCCAAGGCGATTGCCAAGCAGCTGCGCGACCACGTCGGCAAGGAAATCGGCCCCATCGCCAAGCCCAAGGACATCCGCTTCGGCGACAACCTGCCCAAGACCCGCTCGGGCAAGATCATGCGGCGGCTGCTGCGGCAGGTGGCCAAGGGCGAGGCCATCACGCAGGACATCTCGACGCTTGAGAATCCGGCCATCCTGGATCAGTTGTCCCAGGTCAACTGAGGCTTCAGGGTCCATGCAAGGGGCGGCGCAGTGCCGCCCTTTTTGCCTTCCGGGCGTTCCTGTTACGTCTTGAAATCCCTTGGGGCCGGAACTTCGCCGTGCCGCCTGCACCTGACTGCTTTGTCACGCAGGAGTGATCACATGAGAAAGTCCTTGCGAACGGCCGCGACCGTGGCCGGCCTCAGCATGGTGGCGCTGGGCGCCGCCCGTGCCCAGTCGCTGACAACCCCGCTGCGGTCGCCCAACTCCGCCAGGTCCGAAATCGACGCCCGCTGGCGCGAAAGCCTGGACGCCTTTGCTGCGGCGGACCGCACCGCGGCGCCCCAGCCTGGCGGCGTGCTGTTCGTCGGCAGCTCGTCGATCCGGCTGTGGGGCAATCTCGAGACCCAGTTCGACCAGCAGCCCAGCGTCATCAAGCGCGGCTTCGGCGGCTCGCGCCTGTCGGACGTGGCCCGCTACCTGGACCGGCTGGTGCTGCCCTACCAGCCGCGGCTGGTGGTGGTCTATGCCGGCGACAACGACCTGGCCGAAGGCGCGACGCCGCAGGACGTGCTGAAAAGCTTCCAGACGCTTGTCGAAGGCGTGAAGGCAGCGTTGCCGGACACCCGCATCGCCTACCTGTCGATCAAGCCCAGCCCCTTGCGCGCCTCGTTGATGCCGTCCATCCACGACACCAATGCCTTGATCGCAGCCTACGCCGACAAGACCGCCAACCTGGATTTCATCGACATCTATTCGAAGATGCTGGACAGCCAGGGCCAGCCGCGCCCGGAGCTGTTCCTGGAAGACCGGCTGCACATGAACGAGCAGGGTTATGCGCTGTGGCGCAAGGAGATCGCGTCCCA
>NZ_VIDT01000186.1 GCF_006519715.1 Ideonella azotifigens | reverse complement strand
TCAGGTAATTCCGGCATGGGGGCCATTATCGGCAGCAATCCGGGCTTGACAGGCCGACACTAGAATCCTTCGGACTTTGGAGAAAAGATGAAGCTTCGTCCTGCCCGCCCGGTTTCCCGTCCCTCTACGGGTGTTCCGGCCTCTCCTGGTCTGCGTGCCTGGGCCTGGCTGGGTGCCGGGCTGCTGGCTGCCCTGCCAGCGCTGGCGCAGAACCGCAACGTGCCGGCCGATGCGCCACCGCCGGCTTCGGCACCCGCCTCCAGCCCCGAAGAAGCCGCGGCGCAGCCTGAGCCGGTGAACAACTCGCTGCTCGACGCGCCGATGTTCTACCAGCTGCTGATCGGCGAGATGGAAGCCCAGGCCGGGCGCGGCGGCAATGCCTTCGAGGTGATCCTGGACGCCGCGCGGCGCTCCAAGGACAGCGTGCTGTTCCAGCGGGCCATCGAGATCGCCGTGCAGGGCCGCTCAGGCGACCGTGCATTGGTCGCAGTGGAAGCCTGGCGCGCCACGCTGCCAGGCTCCACCGAGGCGGTGCGCACGCAGGTGCAGCTGCTGGTGGCGCTGGAGCGGCTGGATGAGCTGGCCGAGCCGCTGAAGCTGCTGGTCGAACAGGTGCCGCCGGAAGAACGCTCGGCGGTGATTGCCGGTGTGCCGCGCTTCCTCGGTGGTGCGCACGACAAGGCCGCGGTGCTGGGCTTGAGCGAAACAGCGCTGGCGCCGTTCGTCAACGCCGAGGGCACCCGCACGGCATCGCGCACCGCGCTGGGCCGGCTGGCGCTGGCGGCGGACCAATCCGAAAAAGCGCTCGGCCTGATGCGCCGCGCCAATGAAGACGACCCGAGCGCCCCCGGCCCCATCCTGCTGGCGCTGGACCTGATGGCCAGCCAGCCGCCGGCCGAGGCCGTGGTGCGTGCCTACCTGGCCCGGCCGGACGCGCTGGCCGCGCTGCGCCTGGCCTATGTGCAAGCGCTGGACCAGCGCCAGCGCATTGGCGAGGCAGTCGACCAGCTGAAGCTGGCACTGGCCCAGCAGCCAGAAACCTCACAGGCCTGGCTGACGCTGGGTGCCTACCTGGTCGAGCTCGGTGAACCGAAGGAAGCCATCAAGGCCTTGATCCGCTTCCTGGACAGCGCCGACGTGAAACGCGATGCAGCCGAGCGCGCCGCCAACGCCGGCCAGCAAGCCGCCACCACGCCCGCCGTCGGCGACGATGACGAGGACCACGAGGACCGGGCGCAGCGCCGCATCGACTACGCCTACCTGTTGCTGGCCCAGGCCAACGAACAACTGCGCCAGTACCCCGAGGCGCTGGGCTGGCTGGACAAGGTCGACCCGGATCGCAGCGACCTCGCACTGGTCAGCCGCCGCGCTTCGTTGATGGTGCACCAGGGTCAGCTCGACGCCGCCCGCAAGCTGGTGCGCGAAGCGCCGGTGCGCGGCACGCTGGAGCCGCGCACCCGCGTGCTGGCCGAATCGCAGCTGCTGCAGGAAGGCAATCGCTGGCAGGCGTCGTACGACCTGCTGCTGGGCGCCGTGCGCGCCGCGCCGGAAGACAGCGTGCTGATCTACGAACTGGCGATGACCGCCGAGCACCTCAAGCGCTACGACGACATGGAAGCGCTGCTGCGCCGCGTCATCACGATCAAGCCGGACGATGCCCACGCCTACAACGCGCTGGGCTACTCGCTGGCCGAGCGCAATGTGCGGCTGGACGAGGCCCAAACCCTGGTCGACAAGGCCGCGTCGCTGGCACCGGACGATCCTTTCATCACCGACAGCCTGGGCTGGGTGGCCTTCCGCCGCGGCGACACCGCCAGCGCGCTGCGCCTGCTGCGCCAGGCCTACAACGCCCGGCCACACGTGGAAGTGGCCGCGCACCTGGGCGAGGTGCTGTGGGCCGCCGGCCAGCGCGACGAAGCGACCCGCGTCTGGCGCGAAGGCCGCTCGCGCAACGGCAGCGACAACGAAGTGCTGCGCGACACCTTGCAGCGGCTCAAGGCCTCTTTGTGAGAGCCCCCAGACCTGCCGCTTCGCGTCAGGCCCCCCGAGGGGGTCAAGAAAACTCGGGAACGGCCCTTCGTTTCCTTGTGAGCCCGGCACCCTCCGGGCTGCGCCGCGCATGCCTGCTGGCCGCGATGGTGCTGGCGGGCTGCGTGAGCGCCCCGCCCGCGCCACCCGATCTCGGGCCCATCACCACCGGCCGCATGGTCGTGCGGGTGGCCGCCACGGCCAACCAGATCGCCAAGGCCGAAAATGCAGCGTTCGAGCTGGCTGGCACCGAACAACAAGGCCAGCTGAAGCTGCTGAGCCCGCTGGGCACGGTGGTGGCCGATGCGCACTGGCAGGCCGGCCAGGTCACGCTGCAGACCGGCGATGGCACGCGCCAGTTCGAATCGATGGAAGCGCTGGCCAGCGAAACGCTGGGCGAGGCGATTCCGCTCGGTGCGCTGCTGCACTGGCTGGCCGGCAAACCCTGGCCGCAGGCACCTGCCCAGCCCACCGCGCAAGGCTTCGAGCAGGCCGGCTGGCTGATCGACACCTCGGCGCTGGCCAACGAAGGCCTGCTGCTGGCCCGTCGCCCGGCCGCGCCAGCGCTGGAATTGCGCGTGAAGCTGGACCGCTGACCCCCGTTTTCGCATGAGCCTCCAATCGCTTTACGACTTACCGGCACCGGCCAAGCTGAACCTGTTCCTGCACATCGTCGGCCGGCGTGCCGACGGCTACCACTTGCTGCAGTCGGTCTTCCTGCTGATCGACTGGGCCGACACGCTGCACCTGGAACGCCGCACTGACGGCCTGCTGCGGCGCCATGACCTGACGACACCGCTGCCCGCGGACGACCTGTGCATGAAGGCCGCACGCGCGCTGCAGAAGGCCAGCGGCTGCACGCTGGGCGCCGACATCTCGGTTGCCAAGCAGCTGCCCTCGGGCGCAGGCATGGGCGGCGGCAGCTCGGACGCCGCCACCGTGCTGCTGGGCCTGAACCGGCTGTGGCAGCTCGGCTGGTCGCGTGCGCGACTGCTGGCGCTGGGCGCGACACTGGGCGCCGACGTCCCGTTTTTCGTTGGCGGGCACAACGCCTGGGTCGAAGGCATTGGCGAGCTGCTGACGCCCACGGCCCTGCCGGAACTGGAAAATGCCCACTGGGCCGTGGTCAAACCAAGCGCATCCATCGCGACCCCAGAAATTTTTTCCAGCCCTGAGCTGACACGCGATACAAACACTGCTACAGTAGCGGGCTTACTTGCTGACATTGAGCAGCGACGAAAAACAGACGAAAGTCAGCTGGGCAACCAGCAAACTGCGAGTCCATTTTTCGGCCGCAACGATCTGCAGCCTGTGGCCGAGGCCTTGTGCCCGGACGTGGGACGCGCAGGCCGCTGGCTGGATCAGCGCTTCGGCAACAGCCGGATGACGGGTTCAGGCAGCGCAGTGTTTGCGCAGGCCGGCAAGTACGAGAATTTTGGAAAAGGCGCAGGAAATTCACCTGTGGCGACCGGGCTGAATGGCCAGGTTCTGGGAGATGATGTCTTTCAGGATTTGCCAAACGGTTGGGTGGGTCGAATGTGCCGCGGTTTGCCGCATCATCCGCTGGTCGGGTGGGCAGACTGAAAAGGTTTGAGGGTGTGACCGTCAGGTCATGTCCTGTGTAGGGGAGTCGCCAAGTTGGTCAAGGCATCGGATTTTGATTCCGACATGCGAGGGTTCGAGTCCTTCCTCCCCTGCCAAATATTGCTTGTTCCGCGAACGCCGCGGATGCCTACTGCGCCTTCGGGCGCAGTTTGTGTTTTCAGAGCCTGCGTCCGCGCAGGTCTTGCCAGCATCTCTTCTGCCCGTGCCGCCTGCCCACCCTGGAGCCAATGACGTGCTGTTCAACACCGTCCTCTTCACTGGCAACGCCAATCCCGTCCTGGCCAAGGAGATCGCAACGCACCTGGGTGCGGAGCTTGGCAAGGCGTCCATCGGCCGCTTCTCAGATGGTGAAGTCACCGTCGAGATCCAGCAGAACGTGCGCGCCCGGGACGTCTTCGTCGTGCAGTCCACCTGCGCGCCGACGAACGAAAACCTGATGGAACTGCTGATCATGGTCGATGCGTTGAAGCGCGCCAGCGCGCGCCGCATCACCGCCGTGATCCCCTACTTCGGCTATGCCCGCCAGGACCGCCGCCCGCGCTCGACGCGCGTGCCGATCTCGGCCAAGGTCGTGGCCAACCTGCTGGAAACCGTGGGCGTCGAGCGCGTGCTGACGATGGACCTGCACGCCGACCAGATCCAGGGCTTCTTCGACATCCCGGTCGACAACATCTACGCCTCGCCGGTCCTGCTGACCGACGTGAAGTCCAAGAACTACAACGACCTGGTCGTCGTGAGCCCGGACGTGGGTGGCGTGGTGCGCGCCCGTGCGCTGGCCAAGCAACTGGGCTGCGACCTGGCCATCATCGACAAGCGCCGCCCGAAGGCAAACGTGTCGGAAGTGATGCACGTGATCGGCGAGATCGATGGCCGCAACTGCGTGATCATGGACGACATGATCGACACCGCCGGCACGCTGGTGAAGGCAGCCGAAGTGCTGAAGGACCGTGGCGCCAAGCACGTGTTTGCCTATTGCACGCATGCGGTGTTCTCCGGCCCGGCCATCGAGCGCATCAAGGGCTCGCACCTGGACGAAGTCGTCATCACCAACACCATTCCGCTGAGCGAAGCCGGCCAGGCCTGCAAGAAGATCCGCCAACTGTCGGTAGCCTTCCTGTTTGCCGAGACGATCCGCCGCATCTCGGACGGTGAGTCGGTGACCTCTTTGTTCTCGGAACAAAACAACAACTTCTGATCGCGGCCTCCGGGCTTCGATCCGTTTCGTGGCAGCCCCCGGGCTGCCTTTTTCGAATGGGGCAGCCTGGTCGCGGGCGCCCCGACTCATTGGAGAGATTCATGCAATTCACCGCTTTTGAGCGCAATCTGCAGGGGACCGGAGCGAGCCGCCGCCTGCGGAGCGCTGGCAAGGTTCCCGGCATCGTGTTTGGTGCCGGCACCCCCACCATGATCGAACTCGATCACAACGCCCTGTACTTCGCCCTGAAGAAGGAAGCTTTCCACTCGTCCATCCTGACGATGGAACTGGCCGGCGCGACCACCAAGGTCCTGCTGCGCGACTTCCAGATGCACCCGTGGAAGCAGCAAGTCCTGCACGTGGACTTCCAGCGCGTGGACGAAACCACCCGCCTGCACAAGAAGGTGCCGCTGCACTTCTCGGGCGAAGAAAACTCGGTGGCTGTGAAGACCGACAAGTGCGTGGTCAGCCACGTCCTGACCGAAGTCGAGATCGAATGCCTGGCCGTTCAGCTGCCGGAATTCATCGCCGTGGACCTGAACGGTCTGGTCAAGGGCAAGAGCCTGCACGTGTCTGACCTGGTCCTGCCGACCGGCGTCAAGGTCGTCACGCACGGCAAGAAGGATCCGGTCCTGGTGTCCGTCGCCGAGCCCAAGGTCGAAGAAGAAATCATCGTCGCCCCCGTGGTCGTCGAAGACAAGAAGGGCAAGAAGAAAAAGTGATCCCCTGCGGGATCCGCAACTTCTTCGGCTCGCCGACAAAAAGCCCCGCACTGCGGGGCTTTTTTCATGGGCGGCCGGCTGACTCAGAGCAGCGTATCGGCATGCGTCATTGGCAGGTTCAGCGCTGCAGCCACCGGCGCGCAGGTGACCTTGCCAGCGGCCACGTTCAGGCCGGCCTTCAGGTGCGGGCTCTCGCGCATCGCCTGCTGCCAGCCCAGATCGGCCAGCGCCAGGCCATGGCCGATGGTGGCGTTGTTCAGCGCGAAGGTCGAGGTGCGGGCCACGGCGCCGGGCATGTTGGCCACACAGTAGTGCACCACGTCGTCGACCACGAAGGTCGGCTCGGCATGCGTGGTGGCATGCGAGGTCTCGAAGCAGCCGCCCTGGTCAATGGCCACATCCACAAGCACCGCGCCCTTTTTCATGCAGCGCACCATCGGCCGGGTCACGAGCTTGGGCGCCGCGGCGCCGGGGATCAGCACGCCGCCGATCACCAGGTCCGACTCCAGCACCTTTTCCTCCAGCGCCTGGGCGCTGGAATACAGCGTCTTGATGCGGTTGCCGAACACCAGGTCCAGCTGGCGCAGCCGCTCGACGTTCTTGTCCAGCACCGTGACCCGCGCGCCCAAGCCCACGGCCATCTGCAGCGCGTGCGTGCCGACCACGCCCGCGCCAATGATCAGCACGTGCGCCGGCTCCACGCCCGGCACGCCGCCCAGCAGCACGCCCATGCCGCCCTTGGACTTTTCCAGGTGCGCAGCACCCGCCTGGATGCTCATGCGGCCAGCCACCTCGCTCATCGGCGCCAGCAGCGGCAGGCCGCCTTGCGGGCCGGTGATGGTCTCGTAGGCGATGCAGATGGCGCCGGAGCGCAGCAGCGCGTCGGTCTGCTCCGGGTCCGGTGCCAGGTGCAGGTAGGTGTAGAGGATCTGGCCTTCGCGCAGCATCGCGCACTCGGCCGGCTGCGGCTCCTTGACCTTGACGATCATCTCGGCCCGGGCGCAGACCTCGGCCGCGTCCTTCAGCAGCGTGGCGCCAGCGGCAGCGTAATGCTCGTCCGCCAGGCCGATGGACGCGCCCGCGCCACTCTGCACGAACACCTCGTGCCCGCGGGCCGCGAACTCGCGCACGCTGGCCGGCGTCAGGCCGACGCGGTATTCATGGTTCTTGATTTCCTTGGGTACACCGACACGCATGGCTTGTCTCCTATGTTTGTGTTGGGATGAAGGCCCATTTGGAAACAGCCGGGCGCGCTTGACCAGCGGCATTGCCAAGTCTCCAGCCGCATTAGCGGCGCTGATGCAGCGCTGCGCGCTCCGGCGCTGTTTCTCTTCGATGCAAATTTCCCTCGCGATGCGGGGCTGCGCAAGGCGCTGCGGTGGCTAGCATCGCCGACCTATCCACCCCACACAAGACAAGGACATTGCATGCGCCGCCCGACCCTTCGCTCCGCCGCCCTGACGGCCACCGCCCTGCTCTGGCTGATCCAGCCGGCAGCGGCCGCCACGGCAGAGCGAACCAGCTTCCCGCGCCTGGAGCTGGCCGAAGCCGATGCTTCCGGCCAGCGCGCCATCGACCTGCTCGGGTCCAGGCTGGATGAAGTGGCCGCCTGGTACCGCCGCAGCCCTCAGGCCTTCCGCGAAATGCTGCTGCGCGACCCGCTGATGCGCCTGGACCGCCACGGCCGGCTGTACGCCGTTGACGAGCTGGAAGCCCCACTGATCGCACCGGCGGAAGAAGCCAGCCTCGCCGCCACCGCCACGCCCACCACGCTGGACAAGACCTTCAAGCTGCACAGCCTGAAAGGCGCCAAGCGCATGCTGTACCTGGACTTCAACGGCGCCACGCTGACCGGCACCGCCTGGAACAGCAACGGCAACACACTGACCGCCCAGCCCTTCGACATGGACGGCAACCCGGGCACGTTTTCCGATGCCGAGCTGGAACGCATCCAGTACATCTGGCAGCGCGTGGCCGAAGACTACGCCCCCTTCGGCATTGACGTGACGACCCAGGAGCCGGCCGCCGACAAGCTGACCCGCGCCAGCACCGACGACCAGATCTACGGCAGCACTGTGGTCATCACGAACAACAGTGGTGTCTACAACTGCTCCTGCGGCGGCGTGGCCTACGTGGGCGTGTTCGACAACGTGGGCGACTTCTACAAGCCCGCGCTGGTGTTCTGGAACATGCTCGGCCCGAGTGGCGAGAAGTACGTGGCCGAGGCCATCTCGCACGAAGCCGGCCACAACCTGGGCCTGAGCCACGACGGCAATGCCACCAGCGGCTACGACACCGGCCACGGCAGCGGCGCCACCGGCTGGGCCCCCATCATGGGCGCGGGCTACTACCAGCCGGTCACGCAGTGGAGCATCGGCGAATACAGCAGCGCCAACAACCAGGAGGACGACCTCGCGGTGATCGCAGCCAACGGCGGCACGCTGCGCAAGGACGACCACGGCAACACCACCGCCAAGGCCACGCCGCTGACCGTCACCGCCAATGGTGTGACGCTGACCGTGTCCGGCCAGGGCGTGATCGAGCAGCGTGGCGACAAGGACGTGTTCTCGTTCACCGCCGGCGCCGGTCCGGTGTCCATCACCGTCTCGCCGGACAGCCGCGCGCCCAACCTGGACGTGCTGGCCAAGCTGATAGACGTCAATGGCACGCTGCTCTTGAAGTCCAACCCTGTGGACGCGCTGGGCGCGACGCTGAGCTTCACGCTGCCGGCTGCCGGCACCTACTACCTGCTGATCGACGGCATCGGCTTCGGCGATCCGCTCACCAACGGCTACAGCGACTACGCCAGCATTGGCCAGTACAAGATCAGCGGCACCGCACCGGCGCCCTGAGTCCCGCGCCCGGCACTGCGGGCAACACCTCTGCAGGCGCGGCAGCGACGCCGCTACATTAGCCAGACTGATGAACGCCCTGTCCCGCCTGAGATGAACGTCCTGGACCCTGCCGGCCTGGACTGCCTGGCCGCGCTGGCCGAGGCCGGCAGCTTCGAAAAGGCCGCGCAGTTGCTGGCCATCACCCAGTCGGCCGTGTCGCAGCGGCTGCGCTCGCTGGAGAGCCACGTTGGCCACCTGCTGGTG
>NZ_VIDT01000185.1 GCF_006519715.1 Ideonella azotifigens | reverse complement strand
CCCGGCGTCTGCGCCAGGCGCACGCCCTGGCTGAAGCCGGTCGTCTGGTTCGGCTGGCCAGGAGGCGAGGCGAAGAAGCTGACGATGGAATAGGCGCCGGTGTCGCGCGTGCCCACGTAGACGGACTGCGTGACCTGGCGCGTCTCGCCAGCCGCCAGCGTCAACACCGTCGGCTTGTAGCCGCCGTTGCCGCTGCTGTACTGGGTGTCCGGCGTGGGCATGTTGGTGCGGGCCGTCACCTGCGCCCAGACCTGCGTCTTCACGTCCTTGGTCGAGTGATTGGTGACCTGGTAGCCAATGTCGCACCAGCCGTTGTTCAGCGTCGTGCAGGGGTTGAACTCGGCAAACGCGATCTGCAGCGGCTTGAGCAGCAGCGCCTGCTGCAGCGTGCCTTCGGCCTCCAGCTTGAAGTGCTTGGTGTACTTGGTGCTGAAGTCGTTGGCACCGGCCACCAGCTGGTATTTGCCGGCCGGCAGGCCATCGGTCGCAATCGCCCAGGTGCCATCGTCCAGCACCCCGCCACCATTGGCAAACGCGGTGCAGAAGTCCTGCTCGGTGCCCGAAACGTCGCATTGGTACAGCGCGACAAACGGCCACAGCGAAGCATCAATGGCGTGGCCCTGGTCGTCGAGCAAGGTGCCGCTGACAGCGCCAGCGTGCGCCGCGCCGACGGCCATCGCGCCCAGCAGCGCGGCAGCGCCCAGGGCACGGGAGTGAAGGGAAAACAGCATGGGAAGCGTCCTGGTGGGTGTGCCGGAAAGCCGGTGGCCAAGCCTGCGGCAGGTCCGCCACCAGGCCCGATGGAGGCACCGGGGTCGTGGACCGATGTTCAGGCATCTGCCTACCCAGCGGCACGGCCGTCTTCTGCCATGGCAGAAGATGGTCAGGGCAAGTTCACCACCCTGTCAGCGACGGACCAGCCCGAACCCGCATTGCGCCTAGCCCTGCCGGCTTCTGAACGTGCACGCTCAGGTTCTTTCCGCAGCCATGGATTTGGCGAAGACGCGGTTTTCATACGCCTTGCCTTCAATGACGTACTGCGTCGCTCCCACGTGCCTGTATCCCAGGGCCGGGTAGACCTTCAACGCCCGCGCATTGCCAACCCAGGCCGTGAGCCACACATGCGCGGCCGCCCCCTCCTGCGCCTTGCGCTCGGCCATCGCCATCAGCCGCCGGCCAATGCCGCAACCCTGAAACGGCGCCTGCACGTACAACCGCAGCACTTCAATGCCATCGGTCGCCGGAACCGGGCAGACCGTGTCGAAAGCCAGGTCCATGAACCCCACCAGCCATTCGCCACGCTGCACGACCGTGATCTCCACGTCTGGATCGCGCAAGCGCCGCTCGAACGCAGCCAGCGAATAGACCAGGCTCGCCTCCCGCGCCAGGTCGGTGTTGATGCCGTTGGTGGCGTAGGTGTCCAGAAACACCTGCGTGGCGAGCACGCTCAGGCAGAGCGCGTCTTCGGGCGTAGCCGTGCGATAGGTGAAAATCTGGGTCATGCAGAAATGTCAGGGTTCACGGCGATGTAACTCAAGGTAGAGGTCACGAAGGGGCTGAGGCATCTGCTGCCAGTACGGCGAGCACCTTGCACTCGGCACTTGCCAGAAGGGATTCTCCACAAACGCCACATCAATGCATCGCGGAATCCCGTCAGATGCGCGGGCAAGTGCACGGCTTATAAACGATAGAGATCGAGCACCATGCGGAATGCGGGCCCAGCCATATCAACATCATTCGACAGACATATGAATTTAGACTCACGGCATCTCTTCGACTTCGAGGCAAATGGGAGGCTTGGCCCTCCATGCTTCTCACGCAACTATCCGAAACAGCGAAGTAGGAATTGAAATTTGAGGCCGTGATTTACCTCGAATGGTCATGGGTAAATCTATCCACTGAAGAGAAAAATCGGCGCTTGCTTTACGCTTCCTCAAAATCTTCTTTAGTAACTCCAGAAGATCCCCGAACGTAAGGCGCTCCTTCATAATCCACTCCATTACCTCCAGCAGGAAATCCACCTCAATGGTCGCACGCGATGCCGAGGCGCCCAATTGAGAGCACAAAAATGACGCAGCCACATAAGGAATATCTTCCGGGCGCTGCCACGCGGAAGGCAAACTATGCCACTCCACCCTTCTTGCGAACTGAGATCGTAGATTGTCGAAATTTATCTTGAGAAAGTCTGCATCGATAAAGAAAAATCTGACTCGTTTTTCGGCGGCACGATTCAGAAGCACGACACCATTTGATGCAACCGTTGAGCCGCCTTTTAATTTCAGTACCTCGTCAACAATTATGAATATTTTTTCATCATCTTCTTGGCGACAGGTTGCACATATCTTCTCGATAACCTCATTCGGCTTAGAGAGATCCCACTTTATATCAATCTCCTCGACCGAGAATGTCTTCCACCCGCCCTCCCTTGCCACCGCGGATAGGCGCGACGCAATAAGGCTTTTACCACTACCCCCAGTCGCTGCCAAAACTATAGACTTCAGGTCATCCCTAACATCACTTACCATCTTTGAAAGCGCCCGCTTTGTTACATCGGAGACGCTTACTACATCTGGTATATCCGTCTTAGCATCCTGTAGCGAAATATCAGCGCTTACAGGCAAGTAGCGAGCTGCCCCAGCCACGCTTGCCAGCGACCGAATGTCTCGTCTATAGGTATCCGTATTTTGACGCAAGGGGTGTATGTGATGCCACCGGGAAATTTGATACGTAGCAACAACATTCATCGCATGGCAAATGGCGCCGACTAAACTGCCATTGCTGGGCTTTTCGCGAGGCAAAGCTGCCGCCACAGCTCCGAGGAATACATCAGAAACTCCAACTTGCTGGCTTTTACTCTTGTCCGCAGCAGGCAAACCCGGAAGTTGCATCAGTCGGAAATTGTTTTCATTTTTATCATGCTCAACCAAAAGAATGGAATCAATCCAGTCATCGCCCACGAGAACAGCAATCGCATCCGCACTCCTGAATGACGCTAGGCAATTATGAATGAAGTCCGCCCCCACTTCCGCCTGACCAATATTCTGACTCCAGAAACTGGCATCCTCCTTCGAACCGACGAGTTTGCACCATTCCGAAAGCGTGCATACGATTGCGCGGCTAGTGGAAAATCTATACTTTGCCGCATCGTTACGAATGCGCATAAACAGAGGAATACTTCTATTTTCACAAAAAATATTGATGGCATCGACAATTTGAACATGAAGGCATCCGAAGTCGACATCATTCAATACCATACTATCCAGCGGCGATTTCTCATGAATATTATTTATGGTGTCGACAAGCTCAGCCACCTGCCTATCCACTGGAACGTGGACATGCCCGAAATCCGAAAATCTAGCATGCCGCTTATAGTATTCCCGGCTATTTTCAGCACGATCAATAGTTACAAGGCGACTAATTGTTGTCATGGACGCATCGGTCTCATCTTGGATTCCCCGCAAGTGAATACGGCGGGTTGCGCCATCCCTATCTTGCGACTGCTCTAAAATACTCCGAAATGAGCCCCATGGCGACTTACCAACCAAGCCCCAGAGAAATACGGTTGTGTCAGGAGATACGTTCACCGCTCTTGCGGTAGTGGCCGCGCCTCCCGCAGTATCAAGTCGGCGATGAACTCGAAACGACCCCTCCCCGGGCACGGGCGGAGGTTTATCGATAGAAGAGAAGACAAATGCAGTGTGGTCGATGAGTAAGTCACCGGCGATAAAAATATTCCGCGGCTCTCGCGATGCAACTTGAAGTTCTCGGTTCTCAGACGACTTTTTTCTGGCAGCTCGTTGGGCCATGATGCACCTTTTATTGACACTAATGACAATTCATTGTCATAAGATGAACGCTACGGAAGCAATCAGTAGAGACGCGAATAGAGCCGGAGCGAGCCTTGGCAACAACCATGGTTTGCACATCGGTCAAAGAGAGGCATGCCGTGTGACAACTGGCTAGTTAGCCTTATAGCCCGAATTGTTGGATCGTAGCTATACGGCAAGCATCATCAACTTGATGGATTTGGCTGCGCATAAGCGCGCTTACAAGTCACTCATGAGTTCACCAACCTATCAGCCGCAGTTGAGATGAGCCCACCGATGCGACGGAGCAACGACCGAAGCTCCTCAACACCTGCATTGGAAATTCGCGTGCAACAAGGGGCCAAGTCTTGCACTAATAATTCCTCGACGCCACCACAGCCCTTACAACGCTTTCAAATGTTAGAAGGCAAGACCCGCCCACCAACTTTCACCTCTTTTCCCCATGCTCTTTTGACCGAGGCGGCCAATGTGTAAACCTGCGCAGTCAGACGTTCGTGGGGAAAATAAGCGACTCCACGACAGCATCTCGATTTGCGAGAGAAGCGACCTGCAGTGATTCGATAATCACGGTGCACGCCTGGAGATAGTCATTAATAGCGCGCAACGTCTTGATCGGCGCCCCGCTTGCTTTGGCCTCGGCAAACGCTAGGGACTGAATGTGAGCCGATGCCTGGCGCACACGCGCTCGTGCGAACTCGCCACACTTTATGAAGTGGAATTGAGCAGCAAGGGAAATGCACAGGTCTTTGCACTTTACGAGATGGGAAACCTGATTCTCAGGAACACCTGTCAGGGCTTGACTGGGTGGTGAACTCGAAGCGACCGCGGTGAAGAACGTCCCAGAATGAGTTCTCGATCGCTCAAAGACGCGTCTCAGCGGTAGGAAGTTAAAGTAGCGGCTCTGAAAAAGGTCGCGAACCCCGTCGAAGAGTGGTGTCGCGTCGTCCATAAGTGACGCGGCCATCAAGAAAACTTCGCGCCAGCTATCTTCAAAAAAATGCGCCTGAATTACTGCATGAAGAACGCCGGTGTGCGCGGTTTCCACGATATTTCGCGCAGCAAAGTATTCGTGCAGTGTCAAATGGGAGAAAGAGTAAATCCCAATCGCTCGCTCCACAAGCAGGCCATGCTGAGCTTCTACCGCTTTCAGAATATCAATCGCATCAGTGGTCTTGCTCGCATCTCTCGGAGGTAGCTGATCCAGATACTCGTCAATAATGTCGGTTGCGCGCTGAACAGGAAAGAACACCTCAGACTTGAGAAAAGTCTTTGCTGCGACACGCCCGAGAAGTTGTTCCCGCCGAATATAGGAGAGTGTTTTGTAGAGTTCGTCTCTTCGAATGCCACGCGAGGCATCCCACTTGCGGAGCAGTGCGTTAGTCGCCTCTTGATACAGCTCAACCCGTCGCTTTGGGAACGAGAGCGTTTCGTCAAAAGCCAGACACAGTAACGCAAGCAAAAGGGGAGTTCTTGCAAGATCCCTCAGGCCTTCGTTCTCATCGTGAGTCCACTGCGTGAGAAAGCGTTCGCGGGCACTTTCGGCTGCGGTATACCATTTGGCAATAAAGTCGAGCTGCTGCTCTTGAGTAAAATCAGCAATTTCGAAATAATCAAACTGATCGAAAGAGTATTCTGCTGCGGCGATTCGACAAGTCAGAATCATCTGCGCAGTTGGATATTGGCGAGAGAGCCGGGTAAGCGCCGTTATTGCTTTCTGCCTCGCGTCATTTTCCGGAGGCACTTCGTCCAGCCCGTCGAGAAGGAGCATAGCGGTCCCGGTGGCTAGCAGGTGCTCAGCAAAGAGATCCGAGTTAGGAAACCCGCAGATTCGAAATTCGTCTCGTATGAAATTTTCGAGTGAGATACCACTGTCGTGCCACTCTTTAAGTGAGATGAAGACTGGTGTCCTGGGAATCTCGCCTTTGCAGCATAGAAGGCACAGGGTCTTTAAGAAAGTTGACTTGCCTGCCCCCGGCTTTCCAAGGACGTAAACGCGCACCCGGTCTCGGACGATTTCAAGCAACGGCTTCCTGATGATTTTTGGTGGCAATCCAGTACTTTCCCGAAGGCTGCCGCTTTCCTCATCGATCTGAAGCCTACGGTAGGCAGTTAGTTGGTCAAGCACGAGTACATCTGTGTAGATGCGATCAAGCTGAATTGGCTTGGGATTTCCTAGTAGCTTGGTGCTACTATAAAGATCGATCAAGCGCAGCTTATACGCAGCCTCGCTCTTGCCCCAATTGTGTTTATTCCATTTTTTCTTCGCGCTTTCAGCTGCGCCTTCAACGACATTTGATGCCAACGCATCCCAAAGTGCTGAACCAAGGGTAAGCGCGGCTGATACTGGTTCGATTGCCATGATTGTTGGACTTTGAGAACTGACGAATAAAAGGGACTTCCCTGTCCCGAACTCGCCGCTCAACAGCAGCCGGCAACCAATGCCGCGACGGGAATTGCGATACCTCACCGAATGCTTCAGAAGGGGAAGCTCGTGGCGATTCTGACCGTGGGCATTGATCTCGCCAAGAATGTTTTTGCCGTGCTCGGCATTAACAAGGTCGGGCATCCTCAATTGGAATGACCTTTCCTGCAGACATGCATCGAACCATGTCGGCCCGGCCTACGCAGCTCGCCGAAGGCTGCCCGTCAACCCTGCACCGGCAACGTCACCACCACCCTCAACCCCGGCCCCGCATCCTCGAACTTCAGCGTGCCCCCATGCGATTCAGCCACAAGCCGGCAGAGGTACAAGCCGAGGCCAACCCCACCGTCTCGCCGAGTGCGCGCCGCATCCGGCCGGTAGAACGGCTGGGCGAGGCGGTCGCGTTGGTCGACGGGGACGCCGGGGCCGCGGTCGCGTACGCTGAGGCTCAGTTGCTGGCCGTTGCGGTGGGTGGCGAGGTCCAGGGTGCCGCCGCTGCCGTGGCGCAGGGCGTTGTCCAGCAGGTTGCGCAGCAGGAGTTGCATGCGGCTGCGGTCCAGTTGCAGCGTGGGCAGTGTGGGGTCCAGCTGCCATTCGATGGGCTGCTCGGGGCATTGCTGGGCGACTTGGTCGCGCAGCAGCTGGTTCAGGTCGACCGGCTCGCGCTGCAGTGCGTCGTGGCCGCGGGCCAGGCGTTCGCTTTCGAGCAGGTCGTGGATCAAGTCGCGCATTTCGGCCAGGTCGCGCAGCAGGGCCTGGCGTTCGGGGCCTTCGGCGACGAGTTCGGCGTTCAGGCGCGCGCGCGTCAGGGGGGAGCGCAGTTCGTGGCTGATGGCGAGCAGCAGGCCGCGCTGGCCGTCCAGCATGCGCTGCAGGTTGGCGGCCATGGCGTTGACCTGGATCGCGAGTTCGCCGAGTTCGTCATGCTGGCGCAGCGGGATGGGCTGGCTGAAGTCGCCGGTGCCGTAGCGCATGGCGCCGGCGCGGATGTCGTCCAGCGGGCGGAACAGCTTGCGCACGTAGAAAAACGCCAGCCCGGTGAGCACCAGCAGGCCGCCCAGCGTCATGCCGGAGAACCAGCGCGGGTGCTCCTGCCATTGCCAGGCGGCAATGCCGTAGCGGATGTGGTGGCCGTCGGACGTGCGGCGGCTGAGCAGCGCGCGCAACGAGGCGTCGTGCGGCAGCTTGCGGCCATCGCTCGCGTCCTGCGGCGTGTTCGGGCTTTGCCAGTTGACCAGCGGGCCGTCGATGCCGATGCTGATCGGCAACCGCTGCGTCAGCGCCTGGGCGCGGGCAATGTCCGGCGGGCTGCCGATCTCGGCGGTGAGCCGGTCCAGGTAATCGCTGACCAATGGCTTGACCAGCTCGCGCCAGCCGGTGGAGAACACCTCGCGCGAGCCGGCGAGAAAGACCAGCGTGGTGCCCACCGCCAGCAGCACGAACAGGAAGACCAGCCGGCGCTTGAGCGAATGGCCCAGGCCATGGCGCCAGCGGCGCGCGGCATGCACGGCGCGGTGCCGTCGGCAACGTTCCACCACGCGCTGCATCAGCATCATGGCAGCCGCGCCAGCGCGAAGGTGTAGCCGGCGTTGCGCAGGGTCTTGATGGCGTCCAGCGGCTCCAGCTTGCGGCGCAGGCGGCTGACCAGCACGTCGACCGCGCGGGTGTAGAGGTCGGCCTCGCGGCCTCGCAGCCGGTTCAGGATCTCCTCGCGGCTGAGGATCTTGTGCGGGTCACGCGCCAGCAGCCACAGCAGCTCGAACTCGGTGCCGGTCAGCTCCACCGGCTCGCCCTGGCGGTGCACGCTGCGGCGTTCGAGGTCGATCACCAGGCCGTCGAAACGCAGCAGGTGCGGCGGGGCTTCGGTGGCGGCGAGGGCCGGCGCATGGCTGGCCACGCGGCGCAGGATGGTCTGCAGGCGGGCCGCAAGTTCACGCGGCTCGAAGGGCTTGGGGAGGTAGTCGTCAGCCCCCAGTTCCAGGCCGACGACGCGGTCGGTCAGGTCACCGCGGGCGGTGAGCATCAGCACGGGGATCTGACTGTCGCGGCGGATGCGGCGGCACAGCTCGAAGCCGTCCATCTCGGGCAGCATCACGTCGAGGATCACCGCGTCGATGCCGCCGGCGGCGAGCCGGGCCAGGCCTTCGCTGGGCCGCAGCGCGGCCTCCAGCGCGAAGTCGAAGCGGCGCAGGTAGGCCGCGAGCGGCGGGGCCAGGAGTTCGTCGTCGTCGATCAGCAGGATGTGGTGCATGCAACAGCCGGGCCGCGGCGGGCGCCACGCGAGAGGAGGCTCAGATTCTGACTTGCGCCGCGTAGTCCTGCCACCAGCCGCCGAAGCTGCGTGCCAGCTGCTGCTCTTCCCGCGGCACCTGCCACTGCCACAGCAGCAGCGCGTAGCCCAGGGTGCCCAGCAGCAGGCCCGGCCAGGCCAGCGCCACGCCGGTGCCGGCGAGTGCCAGCGTCAGGCCCAGGT
>NZ_VIDT01000184.1 GCF_006519715.1 Ideonella azotifigens | reverse complement strand
CCAGCCGCAGCAGCGCCATGGTGGACTGGTGCAGCAGCGCCTTGCCCTGCTCGGGCTGCCAGGCCGAATCGGGCCTGGCGGCCAGCGTCAGGTACAGGTCGCCGGTGACCAGCTCGACCCGTGCCTGGCGCATGTCGCGCAGCAAGGTGTTCAGCGGAATGCGGCTCTGCATCTGCTGCCAGAACAGCATCAGCAACAAGGCCCCGACCAGGCTGGCCCCGACGACGGCCAGCAGGCCCACGCGACCCGCCCGGGCAACCACCATCGGCAAAGGTGCAGGCTGGTGGCGCTTGATCATCTTCATGAGGCCGGCGCCAGCAGCTTGGCCAGCGTGACCGGTCCGGGCAGGTCCTCCGGCGCAAAACCGAAGCGCTGCATCAAGGCCCGGTGCTCGGGCGAACCGACCACCTCCGCCTGGGCCTTGTTCCAATGGCGCTGCAACTGGCTGTCCTCCAGGTGGAACTCGAACGCGACCCAGCCCGGCTCGGCACCTTCTGCCACCGGCGTGGCCAGCATGGGCACGGCACCACCCACGGCGGCCAGGTTGCGCACGGTGGGCAAGGACAGCATCAAAGCCTGGGCCAGTCCCTGCTGCACGGCTTCGCGGCCTTCCACCGCGTCTCGCACGACCACCAGCCGCGCGTCGCCCAGCCCGGCCTGGCGGGCCTGCTGATGCTCGACCGAGCTGCTCAGCACCGCCAGTTTCAGCCCCGGCTCGGCGGCCATGGCCTGCAGGCTGGCCGGCAAGCGGGCGTCGCTGCGGTGCAGCAGGCCGGCGGCCACGCGTTCCGTCGGTTCGGAAAACAGCAGCTTGCCGGCGCGCTCGCGGGTCACGAACATGCCGGCGGCAATCAGGTCGAAGCGGCGCTCCTGCAATTGCGGGATCAGCTGGTCAAAACTGGTCTGCACCCATTCGATGGCCGGCAGCCCGGCGCGCGCAGCGATCAGGCGGGCCAGTTCGGGCGATTCGCCGGTGACGCGGCCATCGGCCCCCAGCTGCGCATACGGTGCCTCGATCGCGTAGCCCACGCGCAGCACGCCGGCAGACCGCACGCGGCCCAGCGCGTCTTCAGGCCGGCCTGAAAAAATGACCAGCAACAGCAGCACGCCCAATGTCAGCAGGGCGGCGCCAACCATCTTTTTGCGTGACACAGCCACCTCTCGGTGCCGGGACATTTCCCTGGCAATGGCGGGCAAGAGCAAACGGTCTCGAAACAGCTGAATCAACTCTAGCGCAGTCTTCCTGCCTGGCGGGGCAGCAAATGCCCTCTGCCAGACTTGTGCGCAGCCTTGCAACTTAACAGCTTGGATTGCCTGCCGGCATCAGGGTTCCGCGCAAAGCTGTGGCGGCCAGGGCAATAAAAAAGCAGCTTCTCACGAAGCTGCCTTCCGGATGCACGAGCTGCAGGGTCAGCGCATCTTCATGCCGCGCATTTCGTCGGGGCTCAGCTGGCCGTCCTTGTTGACGTCCAGGCTGTCGAACTTCTCGGCCAGCTTGGGCCGGCTGGCGACTTCATCCTTGCTCAGCATGCCGTCACCATTGGTGTCCAGCTTGCCGAAAACGTCGGACTTGTGGGCTTCGCTGAAGGCGCGAAGTTCCTGCGGCGTCAGCTTGCCGTCCTTGTCGGTGTCGATCATGTCGAACTTGCCGGCAATGGCCGGGGCAGTGGCGGCTTCTTCACGGCTGATCGCGCCGTCGCCGTTGGTGTCCAACTGCTTGAAGTGGGCGGCACCCGGGCGGGCGGTGGCAGGATCGGCGGCTTGCGCGGCCGGCAAGGCCAGTGCCAGCGCGAGGGCGGCGAGCGGGCTGAACAGCAAAGCGGTACGGGACATGGAGGTGCTCCTTGGTCGTTTCGGAAAGGACAGACAGCGGAAAAATCTGCGTGGTGAATCGCGCTGAGCGCCGCCACGGTGGGGCGCCATCTGGCGCGTCCCGTGCACAACGTGGCCCGGCGGCAAGGCGTTGATCCTCGCTGCGGCGCATTACAGCTCTTTACACCGCCGCAAACTCGACTGACCTGGGGCTTGGCAATCGGGGGGCCTGCGGCGCCGGCCGGGCCAGCGGTTCACAATCTGCCCATGATCGAAGCCCCGTTCACCCCGCGCCAACGTTTCGACGACCCGGAAGCCGCCCTGGCCCAGGTCGTCGCCCTGTACCAGGCCCAGGTCAAGCACCTGCGGCAACAACTGCAAGCCTATGTGGACGGCCAGGCCCCGGCCGGCCGGGTGCGCGCCTGGTACCCCAGCGTGCGGGTGCAAACGCACACCGACCAGCGCCCCGACAGCCGACTGAGCTTCGGCTTCGTGGCCGGCGCAGGCACCTACGAAACCACGTTGACCCGGCCCGACCTGTTCGGCGACTACTACCGCGAGCAGTTCCGGCTGTTGCTGCGCAACCATGGCGGCCAGGCCATGGCGCTGGACGTGGGCCTGGGCACGCAGCCGATTCCCGTGCACTTCTCGCTCGGCGAGGCCGACCACATCGAAGGCACGCTGACGGCCGAGCAGCGAGCCCGCCTGCGCGAGCATTTCGACCTGCCGGACCTGGCCGCGATGGACGACGGCATTGCCAACGGCACCTACGAGCCCGGCCCCAAGGAGCCGCATCCGCTGGCGCTGTTCACCGCGCCGCGGGTCGATTACTCGCTGCACCGGCTGCGCCACTACACCGGCACCGCGCCCGAGCATTTCCAGAACTTCGTGCTGTTCACGAACTACCAGTTCTACATCGACGAATTCATCCGCCTGGGCCACCAGCTGATGCAGGGCGCCAGCAGCGACTACACCGCGTTTGTCGAACCTGGCAACGTGGTGACGCCGCGCGAAGGCACCGAGCAACGGGCCAGCGGCATGGCGCCGCCGCGGCTGCCGCAGATGCCGGCCTACCACCTGGTGCGCGAAGGCCATGGCGGCATCACGATGGTCAACATCGGTGTGGGCCCGGCCAATGCCAAGACCGCGTCGGACCACATTGCCGTGCTGCGGCCGCACGCCTGGATCATGCTGGGCCACTGCGCCGGCCTGCGCAACACGCAGCAACTGGGCGACTACGTGCTGGCCCACGGCTATGTGCGCGAGGACCATGTGCTGGACGAAGAACTGCCGCTGTGGGTGCCCATCCCGGCGCTGGCCGAGGTGCAGGTGGCGCTGGAGCAGGCGGTGGCCGAGGTCACCCAGCTCTCCGGGCAGGCGCTCAAGACGCTGCTGCGCACCGGCACCGTGGCCACCACCGACAACCGCAACTGGGAACTGCTGCCGCACCCGGGTCCCGAGCGCCGCTTCAGCCAGAGCCGCGCGGTGGCGCTGGACATGGAAAGCGCCACCATCGCAGCCAATGGCTTCCGTTTCCGCGTGCCCTACGGCACCTTGCTGTGCGTGAGCGACAAGCCGCTGCACGGCGAGATCAAGCTGCCTGGCATGGCCAACCACTTCTACCGAGAGCGGGTGGACCAGCACTTGCGCATTGGCATCCGCGCGCTGGAGCTGCTGCGCAGCGCTGGCGTGGGGCAGCTGCACAGCCGCAAGCTGCGAAGCTTTGCCGAGGTGGCGTTCCAGTAGCGCAAGGTCTGCCGCGCTTCAAGGCGCGAGGCTTTCCAGGGGCAGGGCCGCGGCAGCGTGGCCCTGCCCTTTTTGCTTGCATGCCGCCGCGGCAGTGGCAGGCACGCGACATGCGCAGCCTGGGAATTCTCTTCAATCAATAATCGTTCTCATTTCGATTATGATTGGGTTTACTTTCCTTAACCGATTTGCCGAGGCGAACGCCGCCGCAGCCGCAAGTGGCAGTCGGGGTCAGCAACAGACCGGGAGGGTTCGCAAGCGTTGATCGCCGCCGGGGCCGCCCGCACAGCCCGGCTGGTTCGGCATGCGCGCGCCGCAACCCCGATTCGCATTACCCAACTCATTTGTCTCCCATGTCGCAATACATCCGCAGCCGTCGCCATGCAGGCGCCAACGCCGTCGCCCTGCTGAGCGCTGTTCCGATGGCCGTGCTGGCCCAGACCGCGCCCACCACCCCGCAGCCCACCGACGGCGCGCTGCCCACCGTCAGCGTCAAGGCCCAGCGCGAAGTGCCGTTCAAGGCCGACACCAGCGCTTCGTCCAAGATCACCCAGCCGCTGATCGACACGCCTAAGACCATCACCGTCATCAAGAAGGAAACCCTGCAGGAGCAAGGTGCCACCACGCTGATGGAAGCGCTGCGCAACACCCCGGGCATCACGATGCAGCTGGGAGAAAACGGCAACACCTCGGCGGGTGACGCCTTCCAGCTGCGCGGCTTCTCGGCCCAGAACTCGACCTTTGTCGACGGCATCCGCGACCTGGGCGCGGTGACCCGCGACACCTTCAACCTGGAGCAGGTCGAGATCGTCAAGGGCCCGGCAGGCGCCGACATCGGCCGTGGCGCCAGCGGTGGCTACATCAACCTGATCTCCAAGCTGCCCAGCCTGGACGACTCGCGCCAAGGCTCGCTGACGCTGGGCACCGCGAGCAAGAAGCGCGCGACGGCCGACCTGAACCAGGCCATTGGCGACAGCACCGCCATCCGCCTGAACCTGATGGCGCAGAAGAGCGGCGTGGACGGCCGTGACGAGGTCGAGAACAAGGGCTACGGCGTGGCACCATCGATTGCCTTCGGCCTGAACACGCCCACCCGCGTCTTCCTGTATTCGCAGCACATGCGCCAGGACAACACGCCCGACGGCGGCATCCCGACCATCGGCATGGACGGCTACTACCGCGCCGTCACAGCCTCCGGCACTTCGGCCACCACGGCCGAGCAGGCTGCCGCGATCACTGCCGGCGAACGCGTGCGCCCGGAGAACTACTACGGCAGCAAGGACGACTACGAGAAGGTCAAGGCCGACATGGTCACGACCCGCTTCGAGCACGACCTGACGCCCACCACCACGCTGCGCAGCGCCTTCCGCTTCGGCCGCACCCACATGGACCGCGTGCTCACCGGCATTTCGTCGACCATCAACGGCTCGGACATCGGCAGCCCGATCAAGGACCCGTCGGAATGGACCGTGGGCCGCTCGCGCCAGCGCACCGACCAGACCAACGAGATCATTGCCAACCAGACCAGCGTGACGACCAGCTTCGTCACCGGTGGGCTGAAGCATGACCTCAGCGGCGGCCTGGAACTGACACACGAGCGCCAGCAGACGCTGGGCACCGGCACCACCGCGCAAACCATCAAGGGCGTGAACTACACGGCCATCGCGATCCCCGCGGCCAACCTGTACGACCCGAACACCAACGACGTGCTGGGCATCCCCTACCTGACCGGCGCAGACACCGAAGGCACGACGCTGACCGCTGCGGTCTACGCCTTCGACACGCTGACGCTGAACGAGCAGTGGAAGCTGAACGCCGGCCTGCGCTTCGAGCGCTACCGCATCACGACCAAGGCCGGCACCATCGTGACCAGCGCCAACCTCAGCAGTCACCCGGGCTACGCGGTGGGCGGCATCGACGTACAGGAACTGCGCGACGCCGACAACCTGCTGAGCTGGAACCTGGGCGCGGTCTACAAGCCCACCGCCGACGGCACCGTCTACGCGGCCTACTCGAACTCGCTGACGCCTCCGGGCAGCGCGAACTTCTCGCTTTCGGCCACGGTCACCAACGCGGCGAATTCCGCGATGGACCCGCAGGAAACGAACAACATCGAGCTGGGCACGAAGTGGGACCTGCTGGACAAGCGCCTGAACGTCTCTGCCGCGCTGTACCGCTCGGAAAACAGCAAGCAGGTCACGCAGGACACGGTCGACCCGACGATCTACCGCCAGGAAGGCAAGACCCGCATCACCGGCCTGGAGCTGTCCGCCGTTGGCCAGATCACCAATTTCTGGCAGATCACCGCCGGCATCGCCAAGATGAAGACCGAGCAGCTGAGCCAGACCAGCGTGTCCAGCACCGACAGCTCGGTCACCACCACCACCGGCGTTCGCTGGTCACCCGACCTGACCGCCACCTTGTGGACCTCGTACACCCTGAATGCCTTCACGCTGGGCGGCGGCGTGCGCTACGTGTCGGACCAGAAGCGCGTGATCTCGAAGAACAGCCTCAGCACCACGCCTGACAACGTGCCCGAGATCCCGTCGTACACGGTGGTGGACCTGATGGCCGCGTGGAAGGTCAGCAAGAACGTGAACCTGCAGCTCAACATCGGCAACCTGTTCGACAAGGAATACATCAGCACGCTGAACAACAGCGGCGCTCGCATGCGCCTGGGCGCGCCGCGCAATGCCTCGCTGACCGCCAGCGTACAGTTCTGATGCGCGTCGCGCGCCACGAGTCAGGCGACTGACGCGACGGTTGCGGCGCTGCTGCGAACGTGAAGGCCTCGGTGAAAACCGGGGCCTTTTTTGTTGTCGCCATGTGGCGTTCATGGCCTCTTGCTTTGCACCAGGGCCAGGCGTACCGTGGACGCGCAACCCGAAAGGAGCGCCCCATGTCAAGCCCAGCATCGCCGGCAACAGCCGGCCTGTCAGCACGGGGCGCTGCGGCCCGCGATGCCATGCACGCGATCCGCAGCCTGGCGTTGATGGGCCCGGCCGCTGCCGGCAAAACATTGCTCGCCGAGGCGCTGCTGCACCGCGCCGGCATGCTGGGCGCGCCCGGCAGCCTGGAGCGCGGCAGCACCGTCAGTGATTTCGACCCGCTAGAGAAACGGCTTCAACACTCGCTCAACAGCGCGGTGATGCACTTCGCACACGATGGCACCCGGGTGCACCTGCTGGACACGCCCGGCACACCCGACGCGCTGGGCCAGTCGCTGCCGGCCCTCGAAGCGGTGGACACCGCCGCCATCGTCATCAATGCCGCCGCCGGCCTGGAGCCGATGGCGCTGCGGCTGATGGCGCAGGCCGCAGAACGTGGCCGGGACCGCATCCTGATCGTCAACAAGATCGACGCGCCCGGCGTGGACCTGCCCGGCGTGCTGGCCCAGCTGCAGGCCGCCTTCGGCCGTGAATGCCTGCCGCTGAACCTGCCCTCGGCCGGCGCAGCGCGCGTGGTGGACTGCTTCTTCCAGCGCCAGGGCTCGGCCGACTTTTCGTCGGTGGCCGACGCGCACCGCGCGCTGGTGGAGCAGGTGGTGGAGGTGGACGCGGCCTTTGTCGAGCGTTACCTGAACGAGGGCGACCTGGATGCCAGCGAGCTGCATGCGCCGCTGGAAGAGGCGCTGCGCCAGGGGCACCTGATTCCGGTCTGCTTCGTCTCGGCGCGCACCGGCGCAGGCGTGAAGGAACTGCTGGACGTGATCGTGCGGCTGTTGCCCGACCCGACCGAAAGCAACCCACCGGCCTTCCTGCGCGGCGAGGGCGAGGAAGCGCAGCCAGTGCAGGCCACGGCCGACCCGGCGCTGCCGGTGCTGGCCCATGTGTTCAAGGTGCTGCAGGACCCGTACGTGGGCAAGCTCGGCGTGCTGCGCGTGCACCAGGGCACCTTGAAGCGCGACATGCAGTTGCTGATCGGCGATGCACGCAAGCCCTTCAAGGTCGGCCACCTGTTCCGGCTGCAGGGCAAGGAGCACTTGCCGATTGATGAGGCGCTGCCGGGCGACATTGCCGCCATCGCCAAGGTCGATGCACTGCATTTCGACGCCGTGCTGCACGACAGCCCCGACGATGGCCGGCTGCACCTGGCGCCGCTGAGTTTCCCGACCCCCGTGCACGGCCTGGCGATTTCGCCGCAGCGCCATGGCGACGAGCAACGGCTGTGGGAGCTGCTGCAGAAGCTGGTCGACGAAGACCCTTGCCTGCGGCTGGAACATGTGGCCGCCACGCATGAGACGGTGGTCTTCGGGCTGGGCGAGCTGCACCTCAAGGTGCTGCTGGACCGGCTGCGTGAGCAGCACCACTGCGAAGTGCAGACCCAACTGCCCAAGGTCGCCTACCGCGAGACCATCACCGGCCAGGCGGTGGGCCAGTACCGGCACAAGAAGCAGAGCGGCGGCGCCGGCCAGTTCGGCGAGGTGCACCTGCGGGTGGCACCGCTGGCGCGTGGCGAGGGCCAGCGCTTTGTCGACGAGGTCAAGGGCGGCGCGATTCCCGGCAGCTTCATGCCGGCGGTCGAGAAAGGCGTGCACGAAGCGCTGGCCGCTGGCGTGGTCGCCGGCTTCCCCGTCGTGGACGTGCAGGTCACCGTGTACGACGGCAAGCACCACAGCGTGGACTCGAAAGACATCGCCTTCACCACCGCCGCGCGCAAGGCCACCTGGCTGGCGCTGCAGGAGGCGCGGCCGCTGCTGCTGGAACCCATCGTCTCGCTGGAGCTGCAGCTGCCCACCGGCTCGCTGGGCGACCTGACCGGTGATCTTGCGTCCCGCCGCGGCCAGGTCACCGGCACCGACCAGCTGGCCGGCGGCTGGAGCGAAGTGCGCGCACTGGCACCCGCGGCCGAATTGCAGGGCTACCAGAGCCGGCTCAACGCGCTGACCGGCGGCCAGGGGCGCTACACGCTGGCGCTGTCCCACCACGAAGCAGCCCCGCCGAATGTGCAGCTGCAGATGGCCAAGGAGTGGCAGCGGCACGACGAGGGCTGACGCCGAGATGCCGCGCCTTTGCGCGGCATCAAACCCATGGGCAATCCATGCGGCTCACTTTGCGAATCATTCGCATTTGCAGTAACATGAGTTCACTGCAATGCAGCAACGTGGCACCCCGCCAGTTGGCGCTGGCGGCCCTTGCGGCCAGCGTGTGTTTGACCGCCGCCGCTCCCGCCCGCCCCGTTT
>NZ_VIDT01000183.1 GCF_006519715.1 Ideonella azotifigens | reverse complement strand
CGGTAGTCCGCCAGGCGCGCAGCTTCTTCCGGGCGTGAGGCGAGGTAGGCCTCGATCTCCTGCTGGCGTGCGGCCGGCAGCTGGCCGTCCAGCCAGGCGTGCAGCTCGGCTTCGGTGACCGGCGTGTCCGCGTCTTCGGGCCTCATTTGACGACCTTCAAAGTGGGCCGACCCGCGACAGCAGCCGCGGACAGCACCGGTTCGTTCATCAGCTGCCGCAGCCGCTCGCGGCCCCGCGACAGGCGCGACATCACCGTGCCCATCGGCAGGCCCAGTGCCTGCGCCACGTCCGCATAGGCCATGTCTTCCAGCGCCACCAGCAGCAGCACTTCGCGCTGCTCGGCCGGCAACTGGGCCAGCGCGCTTGCCAGGTCCCGCAATGCCAGGCCTTCGGTTTGACGCGCTGGCTCGGCCTGCTCCGGCAGCGCCTCGCCTTCGGCCAGTGCCACGATGTTCAACCGGCCGCGGCGGTGGCCGTCCACGTGCAGGTGGTGCATCAGGCTGAACAGCCAGGCCCGCATGTCGGCCACGCCGCGCCACAGCCCGGCCTTGGCCCAGGCACGCTCCAGCGTGTCCTGCACCAGGTCGTCGGCATCGTCACGGTTGCCGGCCAGCGCCCGCGCATAGCGGCGCAGGCGCGGCAGCCAGGTCAGCAGTTGCTGCGGGTCGTCGTGCTGCACGTGCGGGCGCGGCCGTCCAGGATCATTCCGGAATGATGTGCCAGACGTCCTTGAACTTGTCGCCGCTGCGCTCGCCGGCGGCCTTGTCGGCCTCGTAGTAGTACAGCGGCTTGCCCTTGAAGGCCCATTGCTTTGCGCCGTCGTCGCGCGTCACCAGCGTGTAGTCGCCGCTGGGCATGTCGCCTGCTGCGGCCACCAGCGGCGGCCAGAGCTTGGCGCAAGGGCCGTTGCAGACGCTCTTGCCGCTGCCGGCGGTGTCCTTGTCGAAGGTGTAGAGCGTCATGCCGTTCGGGCCGACCAGCGCGCCCTTGCTGAAAGCCGGTGCGGCCGCCTGGGCCAGGCCGGCCAACGCCATCAGGCTGCTCATCAGCCCGGTCGTGAACACCAGGCGCCAAGTGGTCTGCATGCGAATCTGCGTCATCAGAATGTCTCCCATCGGTGAGTGAACCGCCCCGCCCCCATGGCGCGGCAGCCGCTCACTTTGACGCAGACGGGCCCGGCGCGGGGTTTATTCCACCGGCCGCGAAAAATTTCCCGGCGGCTCGGCGCCACGCAACGCCATGCCTTCGCCCGGCCAGGCCTGCTGGCCGGCTTCGCCGAGCACGGCTTTCAGCGCCGCGAGCGAACGCGGCTCGACGACAGGCGTGGGGTTGTGCGCCGCGCGGAATTCGGCGGCCATGCGGTAGGCCGCCTGGCGGATGCGCATGATGGCGCCCAGCGGCCGGTGCGCGGCCAGCGCATGCCAGGGGCTGAAGGACATGCCATCATCGATCGCCACCGACAGTTCCCGGCTCCAGCCCGGCTGAGGCCCGGCGCGCAGCATGGCCACCGGCACATACGGGCTCAGCACCTCGGACCACGGCTCGGACGGATCTTCCAGCGGCATGCGGGCCAGGTCGGTGCACAGCTGCACGCGCAGCTCCCACGCGCCGCCCTCGCGGGCGAAATGCGCCTCCACCGCCAGCCTCAGCGCGTCATGGTGGGCGTCCAGGTCGACCGGGTGCTGGCGCAGCGCGAGCAGCGAATCGTCCACCGGCACCAGGCAGAACTTGGCCATGTAAGGGCCCCACAGCACCGGCAGCTGGCCGTAGTAGCGGTCACCCAGCGGGTGCGTGGGCGGGTGCGCGCCCAGCGCCTTGAGCGAGTTGAGCTCGGTGTCGGCCTTCTCGGCCCAGCGCTCCAGCCCGCGCAACACCACCGAGAGCGCCTGCTTCAGGCTGGGCAGCCTGTCGGTCGTGGCGGCCACCAGCTTCACGCTGCGCAGGAACTGGCGCGCGCTCTTGGCGCTGAAGTTCGGGCTGTCGACCATCAGGAAATCCTGCGTCGTGTCGCCCTCCGAGCCCGGCACCCGGTCCCCCGGCACACCCACCAGCTTCAGCGCGAAGCCACGCGGCGTGGACACTGCGTCATGCAGCAGGTCGCCCGGAATGGTCGACAGCCGCATCACCGCCGGATAGCGCCCCGGCTGTGAGAACACGCCCTGTGCATAGGCCGGCGGCAGCTTGTCCAGGACTTCCATTTCCCCCAGCAGCAGCCCGTGGCTCTTGGCATGCACCGAGCGGTACGCGTGGCCTTCATCCTTCAGCACCTTCTCGCTGATGCCGCGCATCGCCGCGACCAGCGCCTCGCCGGTCCTCTCCTCGTCTTCTTCCAGGAACTCGAACGAGGGCTGGTAACGCAACGGTTGCAGCGTGAACGGATCCGGCAGCTTGGGGTCATCCAGCGTCGAATCGTGTGTGGCGTGCGCAGCGGCAGGCAAAGTCATGCGCGGCTCCTCGGCAGTGAAACTGCGCCAGCCTAGTCTTCCGCCAAAAGGCCGGACGTAGGACGGCGCCGCGATCACGCCAAGGTCCCTTACATCCTTCTCGAACAGCAACACCCGCCCGGCGCCGGGGGAATCGACAATCGCCCCGCACCCACACCCGAAGTCCCCCAGCTGATCACATGCGCCTCCATCCCCGGCTCCTGGCCACCGCGGCACTCACCTGCTGTGCCACCGTCACCGCCCCAGCCCAAGCCCAGGACATCACAGTCAGCTGTGCAGAAAGAGGAAAGCCCGGCCCCATGGCCCAGCCGCTGCTCGAAGAGGTGAACCTCCTGCGCACCAACCCGAGGGAATACGCCAAATTCGTCGAGGAGCGGCTCCGCAACATGGACGCGCAAGGCTTCTACAAATCGGAGGGCGTGTCCTACGCCAGCGTGGAAGGCCGCGCCGCCGTGGCGGAAACCATCGCGTTCCTCAGGAAGGCACAGCCGGTCAAGCCACTGGTGCTGTCGAACTGCCTGTCCAACGCCGCGCAAGGCCACGTGGCCGAACAAGGCCCCGAGGGCGCCACCGGCCACTACAGCGCAAACGGTGCCAGCCCTTCGGACCGCGCCACCCGCCACCTGTCCGGCACCGCTTACTGCGGTGAAAACATCAGCTACGGCATGCCCACACCGCGCGACGTCGTCATCCAATTCGTGGTGGACGACGGCGTGCCCACCCGTGGCCACCGTGAAAACCTGTTCAAGGACGACTACAAGTCCGTGGGCTTCGGCTTCGGCCCGCACAAGAAATTCGGGTTCATGGCGGTGGAATTGATGTGCATGAATGCCATTCGGTAGAGGAGGGCCAGTTCCCTCAGACAGCGCCCTGCGGCACGGCGCGCTGCACACGCAGCCGGAGACCGTCGGCTTCCTCCGTCACTTCCAGACGCGCACCAGGATTGAGCCCGAGCCGGCGACGCATGTCTGCCGGCAGCACCACCTGACCCTTGGATCCCGCATGCCGCCAAATCCACCCAGCCGGAAGACGCCTCGATGCGACGCACGCAGTGGGCGGAGGGCGGCGCCAGCTCGTGAACTGGTTCACGGTCTTGTTGGCTTGCTTCCAATGGGTGACGGTGATCGTGCGATGGGTCACGCAACTGCTTTTTGAGCCACCAAACGCAGGCGGCCTGCAGTTACAAACCGCACCCTTGCTGCCCATTCGGGTTGCGGCAAGTCATCCGTGAAATTCATTGAGGAGGTCGATATGCAAAAGTACGCCGCAGAGTTTGTGGGCACGTTCTGGCTGGTGCTGGGCGGTTGTGGAAGTGCGGTGCTGGCTGCCGCGTTTCCAGGGGTGGGCATTGGGCTCTTGGGGGTGTCGCTGGCCTTCGGTTTGACGGTGTTGACCATGGCCTATGCGATCGGCCACATCAGCGGTTGCCACCTGAATCCGGCCGTCTCCATCGGGCTGTGGGCGGGCGGCCGATTCTCGGCGCGCGAGCTGGTGCCTTACATCGTGGCCCAGGTGCTGGGCGCCGTGGCCGCAGGCGGCGTGCTGTTCCTCATCGCGTCCGGCAAGGCCGGCTTTGACGTCGCTGGCGGCTTCGCATCCAACGGGTTCGGCGAGCACTCGCCAGGGGGTTACTCCCTGTTCGCCGCGCTGGTGTGCGAAGTGGTCATGACGGCCCTGTTCCTGATCGTCATCCTCGGCGCCACCGACGAGCGCGCACCCAAGGGATTCGCACCCATCGCCATCGGCCTGTGCCTGACCCTGATCCACCTGATCAGCATCCCGGTGACCAACACCTCGGTCAACCCCGCGCGCAGCACCGGCGTGGCGCTCTTCGTCGGCGGTTGGGCAGTCGAACAGCTGTGGGCCTTCTGGCTCGCCCCGATCGCTGGCGCCCTGATCGGCGCAGGGGTCTACCGCGTCATCGGCAAGCGCTGAGCGCCCCCTCAGACCAGAAGCTTCACGCCTGGCTTTTCAAGAGCCGCCCGGCAGCGCAGCAGCATCACCAACGACTCGCCGAACCAGTGCCTTCCGTTCCGACCAAACACCGGACATCGGCCAGATGGTCGGACAACTGTTCGGCAACTCCAGCGGCTACGAGCAGGCGGGCATGCTCAACCAGATTCTGGCGACGCTGGGCCCCGCCGCCGCAGCCTCTCTTGCCGGCGACGCGCTCAGCCGGGTGATGGAACAGCCGGTCAAGCCACTTGTGCTGTCGAACTGCCTGTCCAACGCCGCGCAAGGCCATGTGGCCGAACAAGGCCCCGAGGGCGCCACCGGCCACTACAGCGCAAACGGTGCCAGCCCTTCGGACCGCGCCACCCGCCACCTGTCCGGCACCGCCTACTGCGGTGAAAACATCAGCTACGGCATGCCCACGCCGCGCGACGTCGTCATCCAATTCGTGGTGGACGACGGCGTGCCCACCCGCGGCCACCGTGAAAACCTGTTCAAGGACGACTACAAGTCCGTGGGCTTCGGCTTCGGACCCGCACAAGAAATTCGGGTTCATGGCGGTGGAGTTGATGTGCATGAATAACATTCGGTGAAGTCGCCCGCTCGGCGACGATGCACGCCGATGAGCACCCCCTAGAACGACGATCGGCGCGTTCAACCGGTCGTCGGAGAATTCGCTTCGTTTGACCGTAAGACAACCCATCCAACACCCGCGGCAAACAACGTCAGTCAAATCACTGGAGGGAACCATGAACCGATCACTTTCGATCCTGGGTGCGGCAGCGTCTACGCTCATCGCGAGCAGTGTCTTCGCAGCGCATCCGCAGGCCGCTGCCGCACCAAGCAACACCGCTGCATTCAAGGCCACCGAGACTTTGGTCACGGCGGCAGAGCCCGACACGGGCTTGTCGACGCTGTACAGCAACTTCAGCAAGGACGCAGCAGCCGTCTACGACTGCTGCACTGGCTGGTCCGTCGCGGGTCCAGCTGTTTTCGATGGGGTGGCTTACGACATCGGCATGCCGTTCACCCCGCGCTTTGACGGCATCGCGAAGCGCATCAAGCTCGCTGCGGGCTACACCTACGGTCCCGACATTGCGGTGGTAAGCCTGCGAGCTGACGAGAACGGTCTGCCAGGCGCCGTGCTGAAGAAATTCGACATCTCTGACATCCCTCAATTCGGGCTTTGCTGCGAGCGCGTCTCTGGCGACCTGGGCAAGGGCGTCCTGTTGTCTGCGGGAACGCAGTATTGGGTGGTGATGTCGACCAAGAAGAAGACGCCCGACGCGGACATCGCATGGAACGCGACCGTCACCGCGTCGCCAACGCCCATCGCATACGCCAGGGACGGTGTCTGGTTCCCCGACGTGGGCCGCGCCTCGGCCTTCAAGGTGCTGGGTGTGCGTGCTGAGTCGAACTGATTCAGCGAGTACCTGACTCACATGCCTGCGGCGGTGACATCCCGCTGGCGCCGCAGTTCCTGCTGCGCCAGCCCCACATCCGTCACTTCAGGGATTCCATGCGCCATCCTTTCCTCGTCGCCCTGCTGCTGATCTGCCTCACCGGATGTTCGAGAAACAACGAGTCTTCGCAGGTTGCTTCTCGGATGAGTTTCGAGCGGTCCGGCACATCGGCAAAGGCAGCGCCAAATCGCCATCTTGCGGTCCAGCACGCCATCACCGTGGACGTCACGGAGCCGCAAATCGCCTCGGTGTATGAGGCGGGCCAGGCGGCCTGCCGGGAGGCGACATCCGAGGCTTGTGTGGTGCTGGAGTCGGAACTGACGGCAGGACGACGACCCTTCGCCTCGCTCAAGTTTCGCGCCAGACCCGCTGGTATCCAGAAGCTCATGGCCACCTTTGGCGCCCAAGGTGCCGTCACCAGTCAAACCTCCAGCGCGGAAGATCTGACGGCGCCGGTGGAAGACACGGCCCGAAAGGTGGCCATGTTGACGGAATACCGGGCGAAGCTGGAAGCACTGCTGTCACGCCCGAGCGCTGATGTAGACGCATTGATCAAGCTCACCAAGGAATTGGCTCAAGTGCAAAGCGACTTTGAAGCCATCAAGGCTCAGCAGGCCAACCTCATGCAAAGGATCGACACGGAAATTCTCAACGTGTCCATCTCCGCCACCGAAAACCGCGCGTTCCTGGCGCCGGTCAACACAGCGCTTGCTGATTTCACATCCAACCTTTCACAAGGTATTTCCGGCGCGATCACCGGCGTCGCCTACCTCGTGCCGTGGTCGCTGCTGCTGGCGCTGTTTGGGTGGATCGGCACGAAGCTATGGCGCCGCCAACGTCGTGCAAAGGCGAGGGCCTGAAGGTACGGCGATGACCAGCAACCAACACCGACTGTTGACAGCAATGCTGGTATCAGCGCTTGCAACCGCCTGCGCCAAAGGCGGCGTGACCTTTACCGTTCGCAACGCCGGGGACAGCGTGATGGCCGGAGTCGTCGTCCAGGTCACAGGCAAGGCGTACCCCGTGGGTGATTTGTTGCCTGGCGAATCAAAGTCGATGACGCTGGCGCCGACAGGCGAGTCCCACGTCGAAATAGCCCAGATCGGGAATCCTAAACTCGTCGTCGATTGCTATTTCGAGCCCGGCTACGAAGGCACCATTGAGGCGAGGTTGACGGAAACCAAAGTGGTCGCCGTCAAGAGCCAGTTGCGGCTCTCTCATTGATCCAATTGGAACTGTGAAAGCTTTCGAGGCCGCATAAGATAAGGGCTTGGTCTTGCAATCGAGGGCTAACGCCCTTGAGCTGCAAGGTATCGCCAAGGCTAAAGGCCTGGATCGGAACACACGAACCACTCCCATCGTTTTGAGCATACGACTCGTTGCGCGCCGGAATGACCACCCGAAGCTCAAATTCGGTCACGCGATCAACCTCGCTGGGAACTTCGTATCGCGCCAGGAGAAGGCCTGACCGTCCTCCTGAGAAATATGGGACCGGCTCTGGAACACAGGACAACTCAAGCGTCCTTTCTGCGCCGCGCAACACGATGCTGATGCGAGCGCCGAGATCGTACGTGGAAGCGACTGTTGGCAAGCAGCCGCGCGAGGCCAAACCAATGACATAAGTCCCGTCGGCTGGGTGAACCACCGACCCAGTGATCCGCGATGATTGCCGGAGAGGAACCGCCGGACAAGCAAAGACGGTCACCGGCCTTTTGAAGGCGCGCACCAGTGCCCGAAACCGGGCTGGCAGATTCTCTTGGTTAGGCTTCATGACAGTCGGCAAGCCTTGCCGCCAAAGTCTGCACGGTGACCCATCCTGTCGATTCTTGATCCATTACTCCTTCACCCGATACCAATACCGATACACCTCGCCAAACCCCAACACCTCATACAACTTGATTGCCCCGGCATTCGTGCCCGTGACCTGCAGGTACGCACTCTGAGCACCTTGCGCCCGCCCCCACGCCAACAACGAGTTGCAGAGTTCGCTGGCCAGGCCTCGGCGGCGCAGTGTGGCGTCTGTGGCGATGTCGAACAAGCCCAGCTGGCCATCGACCAGCACACCGAGGCCGCAGGCGGCCGGGCGGCCGTTCCGTTCGAGCAACGCGAACGCGCTGGGGTGCTGGATGGTTTGCAGCATCTGCAGGTGAATGGCCTGCTCGGGGCCGAGCTTGCCGGAGACGGACTGGAAGGCTTCCAGCCAGGGGGCGGCGTTCGTGGTGGCGGGTTGGGGTGCGGTGGCGTCTGCGCTGCTCAGGGGGCGGTGCATGACCAGCGAGGTGTCGACATGCTGGTAGCCGCGGGCAGCGAGTTCGTCGTCCAGGCCTTCGGGCCCTGCGAAGGACGTGAGGCGGAAGATGGGGCGCAGGCCGCGTGCCGTGAATCGCGCCTCGATGGCTTCGATCTGCGCGCGCGAGAGGTCTTGCGCCGCCGCTGTCGCGTTCGCCGAGTTGGCGCGCTTGGTATAGCCCTGGGCGTATCGCAAATGCCAGCCGAAGAGGTCCTCGTGTTCGAGACTCGGCCAGGCGGCGAAGGCGGCGGTTTCGAGGGCGTGCAGCGGCGACATCAGGCGGACCGGTGAAGCGACAGAAGCGTCGCATCATAGGGGCGGCTCGCTCCGCAGACCTTCCCGCAGCAGCGCCAGGTAACGCTGTGCCACGCTGCTCAGCGGGCGCTCACGGTGCCACACCACGTCCACCCACAGCGAGACCTGGTTGCTCATGTTGTCGAAGGCCAGTTCGACCAGTTCGCCCTGGCCGGCGGGCGGCAGCATGGAGCGGGGCAGGAAGGCCCAGCCCAGACCGGCTTCGACCAGGCGCACGGCCGCCATGTGGCTGCCAGCTTCCCAGCGGTTGGCCGAGTGCACCAGGCGCGGGTCGTGGCCGCCGGCCTT
>NZ_VIDT01000182.1 GCF_006519715.1 Ideonella azotifigens | reverse complement strand
AGGTCGGCCGGCTCGCGGTGCGCGGGCCCACCGGCTGCCGCTACCTGGACGACGAACGCCAGGCCAGCTACGTGCAACACGGCTGGAACCTGACCGGCGACGCCTACCTGCAGGACGAGGACGGCTACTTCCGCTACCAGGCGCGCACCGACGACATGATCATCTCGGCCGGCTACAACATCGCGGCCCCCGAGGTCGAAGGCGTGCTGCTGGAACACCCGGCAGTGGCCGAATGCGCGGTGATCGGCGTGCCGGACGAGGAGCGCGGCGAGATCGTCAAAGCCTACGTCGTGCTGCGCGCCGGCCACGAAGCCAACGACACCACCGTGCGTGCGCTGCAGGATTTCGTGAAAGCCAGCGTTGCGCCCTACAAGTACCCGCGCGCGGTCGAGTTCCGCAGCGAGCTGCCACGCACCACCACCGGCAAGCTGCAGCGCTTCCGCCTGAAAGTCTGAGAAACCCATGAAAACCACGCTCCAACCCGCCGACTGGCCGCGCCCGCGTGGCTATGCCAACGGCGTCGCTGCCCAGGGCCGCCAGGTGTTTGTCGCCGGCATGATCGGCTGGAACGCCGCGCAGGCCTTCGAGAGCGACGACCTGGTCGACCAGGTGCGGCAGGCGCTGCGCAACGTGCGTGCGGTGCTGGACGAAGCCGGCGCCGGGCCGCAGCACATCGTGCGCATGACCTGGTATTTGGTCGACCGTGCCGACTACCTGGCCCGCAACCGCGAGATCGGCGCCGCCTACCGCGAAGTGATGGGCGCGCACTACGAGATCGCGATGAGCGCGGTGGAGGTGCGCGGGCTGATGGAGGCCCGCGCCAAGGTGGAGATCGAGGTCACCGCCGTCGTGCCGCAAGCGCTGTGAGGCCTGCGGGATAACCCGCGCCATATCTCAAACCGCGATAGCTGCTATCGGTGCCCGGGTCTGGAACCGCAGGGGCAGCAGCAGAACAATGCGGCGGCGGATGGCTGTCGTCTCCGCACAGGAGACCCGCCCGCATGACCCCCGCCGCCCCTCGCCGCGTCGATGTCCAGACATTGATCAACGAGCACCCGTTTTCCCCGTTCCAGTGGGTGATCTTCGGCCTGTGCTTTTTCATCGTGCTGCTGGATGGTTTCGACACCGCAGCCATCGGCTACATCGCCCCTTCGTTGCTGAAGGAGTGGGGCCTGAGCAAGCCGCAATTGGCACCGGTGCTGAGCGCGGCGCTGTTCGGCCTGGCGGCAGGTGCGCTGTCGGCCGGGCCGCTGGCTGACAAGCTGGGCCGCAAACGCCTGCTGGTGATCTCGGTTGCGGTGTTCGGCCTGGCCTGCGGCGCCTCGGCGATGGCGGGCGAGCTCAGCACCCTGGTGCTGCTGCGCTTCCTCACCGGCCTGGGCCTGGGTGCGGCCATGCCCAATGCCGTGACGCTGATGAGCGGATACTGCCCGGACGCGCGCCGCGCCACGCTGACCAACGCGATGTTCTGCGGCTTCCCGCTGGGCGCCGCCTTCGGCGGATTCCTCGCCGCCTGGATGATCCCGCAGTGGGGCTGGCGCAGCGTGCTCGCGCTGGGCGGCCTCACGCCGCTGCTGCTGGTGGTGCTGCTGGTGCTGTTGCTGCCGGAATCGGTGCGCTACCTGGTGGCGCAGCGCGCGCCCATCGACCGCATTCGCGCGGTGCTGGCGCGCATTGCCGGCGACGCCGCACGCCGCGCCGAAAGCTTTGTGCTGACCGAGCACCGGCCAGTGACCAACGAGCGTGGCGGCCTGTCCGTCGTGCTGTCCGGCCCGTACCGCGTGGGCTCGCTGATGCTGTGGCTGGCCTACTTCATGGGCCTGGTGATGTTCTACGCGCTGATCAACTGGATGCCCATCCTGTTCAAGGACGCCGGCGTGGAGCCGCGCACCGCCACGCTGATCTCGGCGCTGTTCCCGCTGGGCGGCGTGGGCGCGATCTTCTTTGGCTGGCTGATGGACCGTTTCAATGCGAACCGCGTGATCGCCATCGGCTTTGCGCTGACCGCCGTGGCGATCTGGGCCATCGGCCATGCGGCCGGTGAGGTCGCCACGCTGATGGCGGTGGTCTTCATCGGCGGCACGCTGATGAACACCGCGCAGTCCTCCCTGCCTGCGCTGGCCGCCGGCTTCTACCCCACCAACGCCCGCGCCACCGGCGTGGCCTGGATGCTGGGCATCGGCCGCTTCGGCGGCATTGCCGGCTCCTTCCTGGTGGCCCAGCTCAGCGCGCAGCGGCTCAGCTTCGCCGGCATCTTCGCGGTCGTCGCGGTGCCCGGGCTGGTGGCCGCCGCGGCGCTGATCGTCAAGCAGTTTGCCGAGCCGGACGGTGGCCAAGACACGCCCGGCCGCCGCACAGGCGCTGCCGCTGCCGCCCATTGATTTCCCTTGCGAGGACACCTCCATGATCATCGACGTTCACGGCCACTACACCACCGCGCCGGCCGCGCTCGGCGCCTGGCGCGACCTGCAGATCGCCGGCCTGAAAGACCCGTCCAAGACGCCCAGCGCCAGCAGCCTGAAGATCAGCGACGACGAGATCCGCGAGTCCATCGAGAGCAACCAGCTCAAGCTGATGAAGCAGCGCGGCTCGGACCTGACCATCTTCAGCCCGCGCGCCAGCTTCATGGCCCACCACATCGGCGACTTCAACACGTCCTCGACCTGGGCCGCGATCTGCAACGAGCTCTGCTACCGCGTCTCGCAGCTGTTCCCGGACCATTTCATCCCGGCCGCAATGCTGCCGCAGTCGCCCGGCGTGGACCCGGCCACCTCCATCCCCGAACTGGTCAAGTGCGTGGAGCAGTACGGCAATGTCGGCATCAACCTGAACCCGGATCCGTCCGGCGGGCACTGGAACTCGCCGCCGCTGAGCGACCGGAGCTGGTACCCCATCTACGAGAAGATGGTCGAGTACGACATCCCGGCGATGATCCATGTGAGCACCAGCTGCAACGCGTGTTTCCACACCACCGGTTCGCACTACCTGAACGCGGACACGACGGCCTTCATGCAGTGCCTCACGTCCGACCTGTTCAAGGACTTCCCGACATTGAAGTTCCTGATTCCGCATGGCGGCGGCGCAGTGCCCTACCACTGGGGCCGCTTCCGCGGGCTGGCGCAGGAGCTGAAGAAGCCGCTGCTGAGCGAGCACCTGCTGAACAACATCTTCTTCGACACCTGTGTCTACCACCAGCCCGGCATCGACCTGCTGACCAAGGTGATCCCGGTCAAGAACATCCTGTTCGCCAGCGAGATGATCGGCGCGGTGCGCGGCATCGACCCCGAAACCGGCCACTACTACGACGACACCAAGCGCTACGTGGCGGCCACTGCCAACCTGAGCGACGAAGAGCGCTACCAGGTCTACGAGGGCAATGCGCGCCGTGTCTTTTCACGGCTGGACACCGCACTGAAGAACAAGGGGCTGTGACATGTACGAACTCGGCGTTGTCTACCGCAACATCACCCGCGCGGATCGCGCGGCCACCGACCGAATGGCCGCGCTCGGCTCGGCCACGGTGCACGAAGCCATGGGCCGCGTGGGCCTGCTCAAGCCCTACATGCGGCCCATCCAGGTCGGCACGCAGGTCAGCGGCACGGCGGTCACGGTGCTGCTGCAGCCGGGCGACAACTGGATGATGCATGTCGCCGCGGAGCAGATCCAGCCGGGCGACATCGTCGTCGCCGCGGTCACGGCCGATTGCACCGACGGCTATTTCGGCGACCTGCTGGCGACCAGCTTCATGGCCCGCGGCGCGCGTGCGCTGGTCATCGATGCGGGCGTGCGCGATGTCAAGACGCTGAAGGAAATGGGCTTTCCGGTCTGGAGCAAGGCCATCTCGTCCAAGGGCACGATCAAGGCCACGCTGGGCTCGGTCAACATCCCGGTGGTCTGCGCCGGCATGTGGGTCACGCCGGGTGACGCGATCGTTGCGGACGACGACGGCGTCGTCTGCGTGCCCGCGGCGCGTGCCACGGAAGTGGCCGAAGCGGCTGCCAAGCGCGAGAGCTTCGAAGGCGAGAAGCGCGCCAGGCTGGCCAGTGGCGTGCTGGGCCTGGACATGTACAAGATGCGCGAGCCGCTGGAGAAAGCCGGGCTGCGCTACATCGATTGAGTTCCTTCCCCACCCACGTTCAATTCAAAACACACGGAGACAAACCATGAACGTCCTGAAGTCCCTGGCCGCCGCCGCACTGGCCGCCCTCACGCTGATCGGCGGCGCGCAGGCGGCGGACGAGTGGCCGACCAAGCCGGTGCGCATCATCACGCCCTTCCCGCCCGGCGCCGGTCCCGAGGCCGTGCTGCGCGTGCTGGCCGAGAAGCTGCAGCGCAAGTGGGGCAAGCCGGTCATCGTCGAGAACAAGCCGGGCGGCAATGGCTTCATCGCCATCGACGCCTTCAAGCGCGGCGCGACCGACGGCACCGACCTGATCCAGCTCGACAACGTGCACCTGGTCGCCTACCCCTCGCTGTTCAAGAAGCTGCCCTATGACCCGGTGAAGGACTTCGAGCCAATCAAGCCTCTGTTCATCGCGCCCTTCTTCGTCGTGGTCCCCACGGGCAGCAAATACAAGACGGTAGGCGACATCGTGGCCGACGCCAAGGTCCGCCCGGGCAAGCTCAACTTCGGCTCCTGGTCCGTGGGCAACCCGGCGCACCTGGGCGCGGCGCTGCTGGAGTCCATGACCGGTACGCAGATGCAGCACGTGATCTACAAGGAAGTCTCCATGCTCTACACCGCTGTGGCCACCGGCGAGCTGGACTGGGCGCTGGGCACCATGGCCTCGGCCGGGCCCATGCAACGCAGCGGCAAGGTGCGCTTCATCGCGGTGACTTCACCCAGGCGGCTGGCCGCCTTCCCCGATGTGCCCACGGTGGCCGAATCCGGCGGCCCCGCCGGCTACGAGGTGACCGGCTGGACCACCATTGCAGCGCCGCCCGGCCTGCCCAAGGCCGTGGCCGACAAGATCCAGGCCGACATCACCACCGCACTGGCCGAGCCGGACATCAAGGAGCGCTATGCCACCTTCGGCTACGAGACCTTCCCGGTCACGCGCGAGCAGTTCCAGGCCTTCATCGCGAGCGAGTCCACCAAGTGGGCCGACGTCATCAAGCGCGCCAAAGTTTCACTGGATTGACGGAGCAACCCGAGCCATGCAATTTCAAAAGACCCCCGGCTGGCTGGACTGGTACGCCGACCCCAGCAAACCGAAGTTCCAGCTGCCGCCCGGCAGCGTGGACGCCCACTGTCATGTGTTCGGCCCCGGGGCCCAGTTTCCCTTTGCACCAGAGCGCAAGTACACGCCTTGCGACGCCAGCAAGCAGCAGCTGTTTGCGCTGCGCGACCACCTGGGCTTCGCGCGCAACGTGATCGTGCAGGCTACCTGCCACGGCGCGGACAACCGCGCGATGGTGGACGCCTGCCTCGCCGCGGGCGACAAGGCACGCGGCATCGCCACGGTCAAGCGCAGCGTGACCGACGAGGAGCTGCAGCAGTTGCATGCCGCCGGCGTGCGCGGCGTGCGCTTCAACTTCGTCAAGCGCCTGGTGGATTTCACGCCCAAGGACGAGTTGATGGAGATTGCCGGCCGCATTGCCAAGCTGGGTTGGCACGTGGTCATCTACTTCGAGGCCGTGGACCTGCCCGAGCTGTGGGATTTCTTCACCGCGCTGCCGACCACCGTGGTCGTCGACCACATGGGCAGGCCGGACGTGAGCAAGCCGGTGGACGGCCCCGAGTTCGAGCTGTTCCTGAAGTTCATGCGCGAACACGCCAACGTGTGGAGCAAGGTCAGCTGCCCCGAACGCCTGAGCGTCACCGGCCCAAAGGCGCTGAATGGCGAACAACACGCGTATCAGGACGTGGTGCCGTTTGCGCGCCGTGTGATCGAGGAATTCCCCGACCGCGTGCTGTGGGGCACCGACTGGCCGCACCCGAACCTGAAGGACCACATGCCCGACGATGGCCTGCTGGTGGACTTCATTCCGCAGATCGCGACGACCGCCGAACTGCAGCAGAAGCTGCTGGTCGACAACCCCATGCGCCTGTACTGGCCCTCCAATGAACTTGCGTGACAGACCGCCCGAGCACAGCGAGTAGCTCTGTCACCAACTGATTAAAGGCAATTGATGGCCCTCGACAAGCCCTACCTGGACGTGCCAGGCACGACCATCTTCGACGCCGAGCAGTCCCGCAAGGGCTACTGGCTGAACCAGTTCTGCATGTCGCTGATGAAGGCGGAGAACCGCGCCGCCTTCAAGGCCGACGAACGCGCCTACCTGGACCAGTGGGCCATGACCGAAGAGCAGAAGCAGGGCGTGCTGACCCGTGACCTGAACCGTTGCATCGCGGCAGGCGGCAACATCTACTTCCTGGCCAAGATCGGCGCCACCGATGGCAAGAGCTTCCAGTACATGGCCGCGACCATGACCGGCATGACCCAGGACGAATACGCCGCGATGATGCTGGCCGGCGGCCGCTCGGCCGAAGGCAACCGCCACCTCGGCGAAGACGGCGACGCCCAGCCGCAGCACCAGCCCCAGGGCCAGGCCCACACGCACAAAGGCACCTGAATGGCCCGCATCACCGCCTCCGTCTTCACCTCGCACGTGCCCGCCATTGGCGCCGCACTGGACCTGGGCAAGACCCAGGACCCGTATTGGCAGCCGCTGTTCAAGGGCTACGACTTCAGCAAGCAATGGCTGAAGGACGAGAAGCCCGACGTGATCTTCCTGGTCTACAACGACCACGCCACGGCCTTCAGCCTGGAAATGATCCCGACCTTCGCGATCGGCTGCGCCGCAGAGTTCAAGCCGGCCGACGAGGGCTGGGGCCCGCGCCCGGTGCCCGTCGTGCAAGGCCACCCGGAACTGGCCGCGCACATCGCGCAAAGCGTGATCCAGGACGACTTCGACCTCACCATCGTCAACAAGATGGACGTGGACCACGGCCTGACCGTGCCGCTGAGCCTGATGTGCGGCCAGCCGCCGCAAAGCGACTTCCATTGGCCCTGCTCCGTCATCCCGTTTGCGGTGAATGTCGTGCAGTACCCGGTGCCCTCCGGCCAGCGCTGCTTCAACCTGGGCAAGGCGATCCGCAAGGCCATCGAAAGCTACGACCAGCCGCTGAAGGTGCAGATCTGGGGCACCGGCGGCATGAGCCACCAGCTGCAGGGCGCACGTGCCGGCCTGATCAACCGCGAGTGGGACAACGCCTGGCTGGACAAGCTGATCGCCGACCCCGCCGCCGCGGCCGCCACGCCGCACATCGACTACGTGCGCGAAGCCGGATCGGAAGGCATCGAGCTGGTGATGTGGCTGATCGCCCGTGGCGCGATGGCCGATGTCAACGGCGGCCCCGCGCCCAAGCTCAAGCACCGCTTCTATCACGTGCCCGCGTCGAACACCGCCGTCGGCCACGTCATCCTTGAAAACTCCTGAGGACCCTCACATGAGCGACAAGCAGACCCTCAAGGTCGCCCTCTCGGGCGCCGGCGCCTTCGGCATCAAGCACCTGGACGGCATCCAGAACATTCCCGGCGTCGAGGTCGTCTCCCTCGTCAGCCGCGAGCTGGAGAAGACCCGCGAAGTGGCCGCCAGGTACGGCATCGGCCACGTCAGCACCGAGCTGGCCGACAGCCTGGCCCTGCCCGAGGTGGACGCCGTGATCCTCTGCACCCCCACGCAGATGCACGCCGCACAGGCCATCGCCTGCATGAAGGCCGGCAAGCATGTGCAGGTCGAGATTCCGCTGTGCGACCTGTTGGCCGACGGCGAAGAAGTGCTGCGCGTCCAGCAAGAGACCGGCAAGGTCGCGATGTGCGGCCACACCCGCCGCTTCAACCCCAGCCACCAGTGGGTGCACAAGAAGATCAAGGCCGGCGAATTCAACATCCAGCAAATGGATGTGCAGACCTACTTCTTCCGCCGCACCAACATGAACGCGCTGGGCCAGGCCCGCAGCTGGACCGACCACCTGCTGTGGCACCACGCCGCGCACACCGTGGACCTCTTCGCCTACCAGGCCGGCAGCCCCATCGTGAAGGCCAACGCCGTGCAGGGCCCCATCCACCCGACCTTGGGCATCGCGATGGACATGAGCATCCAGCTCAAGGCTGCCAACGGCGCCATCTGCACGCTGAGCCTCTCATTCAACAACGATGGCCCGCTCGGCACCTTCTTCCGCTACATCGGCGACAGCGGCACGTACATCGCCCGCTACGACGACCTCTTCAACGGCAAGGAAGAAAAGATCGACGTGTCAAAGGTGGACGTCTCGATGAACGGCATCGAACTCCAGGACCGCGAATTCTTCACCGCCATCCGCGAAGGCCGCGAGCCCAACAGCAGCGTGGCCCAGGTGCTGCCTTGCTACAAGGTGCTGCATGAACTGGAGTTGCAGTTGAAAGGCTAAAGGGGCCGCCGAGGCTGCAATACAAGCCCATGAACCCGGTGCTTCTCCGGCTAATGCTCACCGAGGCGCTGCCGATAATTGATTCATTGACGCGCAGAACCGACCACACGATTGGGTGGAACAGCGGGAACCCGTGACCCAGCGCCGAAGACCGTCCCGCATCACCAATGCGGTGTCCGGAAGAGTCAGCCCGCCACCAGCGATGGTCGCGGGCTTTTCTCCTTTGCAGCGCGTCAGCGAGGCGCGGGCCTGAGCTTGCTCAGCTGGGTGCCGGCGCTGCCGCTGACCAGCGCTGTTGCATCTTCCAGCCGCCCGATGGCGGCGCGCGGGCCGCCGGCCTCGACAAACTCGATGCAAGCCTGGACCTTGGGG
>NZ_VIDT01000181.1 GCF_006519715.1 Ideonella azotifigens | reverse complement strand
CCGCCACACCAGCGTCGCGGTCACCACCGAGGTCGCGGCCACCACGTAGCCGACGACCGGGAAGTGCAGCAGCTTGCCATCTGCACCAAAGGCCACGATGTGGCCGGCCAGCAGCGAGGCCAGGCCGCCGGCCAACTGCTGGATCGCCGCATTCACCGCATTGAACGAGCCGCGCTGCGTGGCCGCCGGCACGGCGCTCACCAGCGCCTGGAACGGGATCATGCGCGAGAAGATGCCGACGAACATCAGCACGTTGACCACGATCACCCACGGCAGCGACACCGCCTGCAGGTGGGTGTAGACCAGCACCATGACGATGGTGACGGCCGTGCCGGCCATGAACACCGGCAGCTTGCCCAGCCGGTCGGCCAGCTTGCCCACCAGCGGGCCGATGAAGATGGTGCACATGCCGGTGACCAGGTAGATCGTCGGCAGGCTTTCCAGCGGAATGCCCAGCGTGTGCACCACGAAGGCACTGCTGAAGGGCATCAGCATGAAGCCGCCGGTGGTCAGCAGCGCGGTGGTCGCGAAGGCGGTCACATGGCGCGGCTCGACAACGGTCTGCAGCAGGTGCTTCAGCGCACCGTGCTGGGCGCCTGCCTTCAGGTGGTCCGCCACCGGCCGCATGCGCCAGGCAATCACCAGCCCGCCGGCTGCGCCAAACGCGGCCATCGCAATGAAGGGCGCATGCCAATCCCAGCGGTTGGACAGGTACAGCCCCACCGGCAGGCCCAGCACCTGGCTGGCCGCAAACGCGGTCTGGATCACGCCCATCACCCGGCCACGAAGGCGCAGCTCGAACAGGTCGGTCGCAATCGCCATCACCACCGAGCCGATCACGCCGGCGAACACGCCGGTGACGATGCGCGCCATCAGCAGCGTGTGAAACGTCTGCGCCAGGCCGCACCACAGCGTGCTGGCGACAAAGCCGGCGTAGAAGAACAGCAGCAGCTTCTTGCGGTCGAAACGGTCCGCGAATCCTGCGGTCAGGATGCCGACCACGCCTGCGCTGAAGGCATAGGCCGAGACGACCAGGCCGAACTGCTCGGTCGTGATCTTCAGGTCCGGCATGATCACCGCGCCCAGCGGCGACATGATCATGAAGTCCAGGATCACCGCAAACTGCAGGCAGGCCAGCAGTCCGGCGACAAAGCGCTGGTAGCCGGTGAACAGCGGCGGTGCGGCGGCCTGTGGCGCGGAGGTGTCGGGCGGTGGCATGCGGTACCGGCTCGGGTAGTGGGTTGGCGAGGCTGGGTGATTGTGGATGCAAGCTTGCCAGCGCTCTATGTCGCACCCTTGGCCTGGTCCAGGAACTGCACCAGGCTGTGTGGCGCGGCGTCGCCCAGGCAAATGGCCAGCACTTCGGTCGAGCCCGCGGCGGCCTCGGCGCTGCGCGGGAAGAGCTTCGCCTCGTAGGCCTGCAGCGCGGCCTGCAGATCGCCGGGGCGCGCCGCGATGGCTTCACCCAACTCGGCGCCGTCGACCATCGCCAGATTCGCGCCATCGCCTGCAGGCGCCATCAGGTGCGCCGCGTCGCCCAGCAGCGTCACGCCGGGAATGCGGTCCCAGCGGTGGGCCGCGGGCAGGGCGTGGATCGGCCGCAACACCGGCGCTGTCTCGCCATCGGTGATGAGCGCGGTGAGCGCCCGGTCCCAACCGTCAAATTCCAGCGCCACGCGGGCCAGCGCGACGGAAGCATCGGCGGCCTCGACCTCCGCCACCCAGGCCATCGGCTTTTGCAGTGCCGCATAGGTGTGCAGCACGCCGTCCGGCTCGCGGTGCGCAAAGATGCCTTTGCCTGGCGCCATCGCGAACAGCGCGCCGCCGCCGACGGCTGTGGCGCTCGCCGGATGGCGGGCGTCGGCATCGGACAGGTAGGTTTCGACGAAGGTGGTGCCGATGTAGGCTGGCACAGCGGCCGATACCAATGGCCGGATCCTTGACCAGGCGCCATCGGCGCCGACGAGCAGGTCGGTTGTGACGCTGCCGCCGTGGGCGAAGCTGAGGGTGTGGCGACCATCGCCCAGTGCTTCGACCGATGTGAGCTTGTGATCCCAGCGCACCGTGCCGACGGGCAGCGAATCCAGCAGCAGGCGGCGCAGCTCGCCTCGGCGAACTTCGGGCCGGCCACCGCTGCCGTCATCGGGCTGATCCAGCAGCACCGCGCCGGTCTTGTCCAGCACGCGCGAGGCCTGGCCGCCGGGATGGATGAGCCGCACAAACGCCTCATGCAGCTTCGCGGCCTTCAATGCGAGCTGGCCGCTGTCCTCGTGAATGTCCAGCATGCCGCCTTGCGTGCGAGCGGTGGGCGAGGCCTCGGCCTCGTAGACGGCGCAGGCGATGCCGTGCACGTGCAGCACCCGGGCCAGCATCAGCCCGCCAAGCCCGGCGCCAACGATCGCGATCATGCGTGTCATCTCGAATCCTTCATGAGTGGGGCGCGACATCGGCCGACGGATGATGCGTGGAACGTCATTCCATGATGATGGAGCGCCGTTCCAGTTGTGTCAACATGCGGCATGGTCAACAAGACACGTTCTCCTCAACGGCGCGGGGACGCCCTCTCGCGGGACCGCATCATCGAAGCGGCCATCGGCCTGCTGGACAGCACCGGCGAAGCCGGGCTGACCTTCCGTGCGCTGTCAGAGCAGCTGGCGACGGGGCCTGGTGCGATCTACTGGCACATTGCCAACAAGGGCGAGCTGCTGGTGGCCGCCTGTGACGCGGTGATCGCCGCCACGCTGGCGGCTTGCGCGGACGGCGAGACGCCCGAGGCCACGGTCCGCGCGCTGGCGGTCGGCATGTTCGATGCGATGGACGCGCATCCCTGGATCGGCTCGGCACTGATCCACGCCGCCGGCCAGCTGCCGACGGTGCGCCTGTTCGAAAGCATCGGGCAGCAGGTGCAGGCACTGGGCGTACCCGCGGGCGGGCAGTGGGCGGCGGTGTCAGCGCTGTGGCACTACATCCTCGGCGTTGGCGGACAGAACGCCGCGAACCGGCGCTCGGCCCAGGCGCGCGATATCGGCCGGGAGGACTTTCTGGGCGAGGCTTCCGCAGCCTGGGCTGCGCTCGACGAGGCCAGGTACCCGTTCACACGGTCACTCGCGGAGCAACTGCGAAACCACGATGACAGCGCCGACTTCCTGGCCGGCATCGACCTGATCCTGGGCGGCATCAAGGCGCAGGCGCAGTCCTGAACACACGCCTCGCGGGCCTTCAGGGCTGTGCCGCGGTCTCCGCCTGCACAAGCTGCTCTTCTTCAGGCATCGGCACCTGCTGCACCAGCGCGGCGTCCAACTGCTGCGCGTCCAGCTGGCCGCACCACTTGGCCACCACCAGCGTGGCCACCCCATTGCCCACCAGGTTGGTCAGCGCGCGGGCTTCGCTCATGAAGCGGTCAATGCCCAGGATCAGCGCCAGCCCGGCGACCGGCACGTGGCCCACCGCGGAAAGCGTGGCCGCCAGCACGATGAAGCCCGAGCCGGTGACGCCTGCCGCACCCTTGCTGGTCAGCAGCAGCACCGCCAGCAGCGTGAGCTGCTGCAGCAGCGTCATCGGCGTGTCGGTGGCCTGGGCGATGAAGACCGCGGCCATGGTCAGGTAGATCGAGGTGCCGTCCAGGTTGAACGAATAGCCGGTCGGGATCACCAGGCCGACCACCGACTTCTCGGCGCCGGCATGTTCGAGCTTGCGCATCATGCGCGGCAGCACCGATTCGCTGGACGAAGTGCCCAGCACGATCAGCAGCTCCTCGCGGATGAAACGCACGAACTTCAGGATCGAGAAACCGTGCAGCCGGGCGACCCCGCCCAGCACCACCAGCACGAAGATCAGGCAGGTGGCGTAGAACGCGCCCATCAGCTGCGCCAGCTGCAGCAGCGAGCCCACGCCGTACTTGCCGATGGTGAAGGCCATGGCACCGAATGCGCCAATCGGCGCCAGCTTCATGATGGTGCCGACGATGGCGAACAGCACATGCGAGAGCTTGTCGATGAAGCTGAAGACGATGTTGTTCTTGCCGCCGAACTTCTGCAGCGCAAAGCCGAACAGCACCGAGAACAGCAGCACCTGCAGGATCTCGCCCTTGGCGAAGGCGTCCACCACGCTGCTGGGGATGATGGCCAGCAGGAAGTCCACCGTGCCGGTCATCTTGCCCGGGCCCACGTAGTTGGCCAGGCCCTTGGTGTCCAGCGCGTTCGGGTCCACGTGCATGCCGGCGCCTGGCTGCACCAGGTTGACGATCAGCAGCCCGATGATCAGCGCCACGGTGGACATGACCTCGAAATACAGCAGCGCCAGCCCACCGGTCTTGCCGACCTTCTTCATGTTCTCCATGCCGGCAATGCCCAGCACCACGGTGCAGAAGATGATGGGCGCGATGATCATCTTGATCAGCTTGATGAAGCCGTCGCCCAGCGGCTTCATCGCCTCGCCCCATTGCGGCTGGAAGTGGCCCAGCAGCACGCCAATCGCAATCGCGATCAGCACCTGGGCATAGAGGGAGCGGTACCAGGGCGCGCGCGGCGCAGCAGCAGCAACAAGGGGCATGGCGGTATCCGGCGAGGGCAGTGAGGGAAAACCAGGATTCTTCCGCCCCGGCACGTTTCCCGCCATGTGGCGTCTACTTAGCCCTTTTGGGCAGGGCTCTTGCCGGTCTTGCTCGCCTTGCCGGCCGTCTTGCGCACCTGGCTTGCGTTCTTCATGGCCACCGGCGCTGGCTTGCCCAGCTGCACGCTGGCCTGGCGGATCAGGTCGCGGAAGAACTCTGCCGCCGGCGTCAGCGGCAGGCTGGCGCGGCGCACGATGCAATGCCGAGCGCACTGGCTGGAAGAGGCGCCGCGCGCGCATGCGCAAAGCCTGCCCACTGGGCGCGCAGTGCCAGCAGGCGCGCCGGGCCTCCGATTCAGGCGCCTCAAATAGAGAGCGATCAAAAGCGGTCCACCCGGCACTGGAAGCAGTTGAACTTCGAGCGGATGTGCACATAGGCCACGTCAACATCCGCCAGGATGTTCTCGCAAGCCGCCGCCAGCTCACTGCCGGCTACCACTGCGCCGGTCTCGTACTTGATCCAGTCCTTGCTGTCATACCCGCGAACAAGCGCCGGCTGCAGATGGGCAAACCAAGCCGGCAGCCGGTCCGCCTCGCAGTGCGCGCAGTCCTGCGCATGCAGAAAGATCGGCCCCGTCTCCGCATATGGCTGCACCAAACCAAAAGGCCGGTACGCCAGCACCAACATCTCGTCCCCCTCGGCAATCAGCTGCAAGCAATGTCGGCAAGGATTGGCCCCACCCTGCGCCACCCGCCGCAAAGCCGCCTGCCCATTCGCATCCGGCCCGCCCTCGCGGAACTGCCGCACCTCATCACTCGAAATCCCCCGTACCCGAAATCTCATCGCATGCGCTCCTGTGTTGTATTCGCCGCTGGAGGCGATGACAGGATTGCAGCGCGTTCTGTGCATCAACGCTGGTTGGAATCGGACTCGTGATTTGGGTGACGTGGCGGCAGACGGTCTGATCGGGGTACCGCGGGCGGATCGCCGCGACGCGCGCAGGGGTGCATCTTGCTCACCAGCCACCCGTCAAGTTGCCTGCGCGACCGATCACCGGCCTCATCTGGCGTGATGAAGGCCCCACCCACCTTCTCAGGACTCGACCCGGAACGCGCTGCTCATTGTGAACGCATAGCGCTCTGGCCGGATGTAGAAGCAGGAGTGGTCGCAGCAGCGGCCGTCGCTGAGAAAGGAGCTGCGTTCCATGACCAGCAGCGCGGTGCCGGGCGGCACGGCGAGGGCTTCAGCCAGTGCTGCGTCGGCGCCGCGGGCGCTGATGGCGATGTCCGCGCGAGCCGGGCGCTCGCCCATCAACTGGGCGATCAGCGCGTAGGCGGGCTGGGCTTCCAGGGCTTGCCAGCTGAGCTGTGACAGCGCGCTGGGCAGGTGGCTGAGGCCCAGCGCAACGGGCGTGCCGTCCACGCTGTGCAGGCGCTTGAGCAGCGTGAGCTGGCGCGCCGGGGCGAAGCGCGCCGCAAGTTCGTCCGGCACTTTCACGCGGCGCTTCTCCAGCAGCTGCATTTGCGCGTCCAGCCCCTGCAGGCGCAGCGATTCATGGAAGCTGCGCAAGGTGTCCAGCCCGTGGCGGACCTGCTTGCCGGCCACATAGCTGCCCTTGCCCTGGCGCCGCACGATGCGGCCTTCGCTGGCCAGCTTGTCGAAGGCCAGGCGCACGGTGACGCGGCTGACCTGGAAGCGCTCGCCGATCTGCGCCTCCGAGGGCAGGCGGCCACTGGGTTCGAACAGCCCGGCCTCGATCTCCTCCTGCAGCCGCGCGGCGATCTGCGCATAGAGCGAGGTCGCGTTTTCGCGTTTCAGGCGGGTCCGAACTTGCGGGCTGGTGGAGGTGGCTGCAATTTCCGTCATAAGCACAGTCGCAATTCGCGTTTGGCTAACTTGCATTAGAACGTATTATTTTAAGCATCATGCAGCCCCATCCGTGTGCCTTGCATGCCACACCCCGCCTGTTGCGACCCGCTGTTTGAGACCGCACCAATGTCCTCGCCTTCACCCTCTGGTTCCGCCGCCGGGCAGCTCGCGCTGCAGGCCGTGGACTTCGCCTATGCCGACGGGCGCAGCATCTTCCGCCAGCTGTCGCTGACGGTCACGCCCGGCGAATTCGTCGTGTTGCTGGGGCCTTCGGGCTGCGGCAAGTCCACGCTGCTGAACCTGCTGTCGGGCTTCATCCAGCCGGACCGCGGCACCGTGAGCATTGACGGCGAAGCCGTGCGCCCCGAGATGGACGCGCTGGGCTATGTCTTCCAGTCGCCCAACCTGTTCCCGTGGCTGACGGTGCTGGACAACGTGCGCTTCGGCCTGCGCATGCGCGGCGACCTGACGCCTGCGGCGCAGCAGCAGCGCGCCCGCCAATACCTGGCGCTGGTGGGCCTGGCCGACGCGGCGGAGCAGTTCCCGCACCAGCTCTCGGGCGGCATGCGCCAGCGCGTGGCGCTCGCCCGTGCGCTGGCACCCGAGCCCAAGCTGCTGCTGGCCGACGAGCCTTTTGGCGCGCTGGACGCGATCACCCGCCGGCACCTGAACGAAGAGCTGCTGCGCCTGTGGAGCCAGCTCGGCCAGACGGTGGTGTTCATCACGCACGACATCGACGAAGCCGTGTTCCTGGCCGACCGCGTCGTCGTGCTCGGCCGAGCGCCGCAAGGCATCGACACCCAGCTGACCGTCGACCTGCCCCGGCCGCGCAGCTTCGCAACCACGCCCCGATTGCCGCGTTTCCTCGCCTGCCGCGAGCAGCTGATGGATCGCATTGCCCACGTCATGGAGAGAGCAGTATGAACAACCGCCGCCAATTCCTTGGGGCTGCGGCCCTGTTGTCTTTGCCCGCCTTGCCTGCGCGCGCACAACCGCGGCCGCTGCGTGTCGGCTGGGTCTATGCGATGGCCAATGCGCCGGTTGTCGTCGCCGACCAGAAGCGCTTTTTCGCCGAAGAAGGCCTGCAGGTCGAGGTCAAGCAGTTTGGCGACGGGCCGGTGCTGGAGCAGGCCATGGCAGCCGGCGAGGTGGACGTGGCCTACGTCGGCGCGCCGCCGGTCTACCAGTGGTTCTCGCGCGGGCTGGACGCGCGCATCCTGGCCAAGGTGAACTACGGCCAGGCGGCGGTGATCGCCAGCCAGGCCAGCGGCATCCGCAGCGTGGCCGAGCTGCGGGGCAAGCGGCTGGCATCGGTGGCCAAGGGCAGCGGCATGGACGTGCTGCTGCGCGGCATTGTGCTGCCCGAGCATGCCAAGCTGGACCCGGAGAAAGACCTCAGCATCCAGTCCATGCCGGTGGGTAACATGAATGCCGCGCTGGACCGCAACATGGCCGACGCGGCCTTCACCTGGGAGCCGTTTGTCAGCCAGGCCTTGCTGCGTGGCAGCAGCCGCTTGGTGCTGGATGTGAATGCGGTGCTGCCGTCCTATCCCTGGTACGTGATCGCCGCGTCAGCTGCAGCGCTGAAGGACCGCGGCCCGGAACTGGTCAAGCTGCTGCGCGCGCACCGCCGCGCCATTGCCTTCCTGCAGGGCAACGCGGCCGAGGCCGACAAGCTGATCGCCCAGACCTTCAAGCTGGAGACGGTGCAGGCGGCGGACGGCCGCACGATTGCCGCCGAGGCCATCGTGCAGGAAGCCCGCAAGCGCCTGGGCTGGGCCGACAAGCTGGAAGCGCGCGACCTGCAGTTCATCCAGCGGCTGATGGATCGCTCGCAGGAGCTGGGCTTCACCGCACGGCCGCTGAAGGTCGAGCAGGTGGTGGACCTGGGCCTGTGGCAGAAGTCGGTTGGCTGAGATGAACACCGCATCCCATCCTGCCATGCAAGCCGTCGCCACGCCTGTTGCCCGCCCTGGCCTTGCGGCGCGACTGTTCGCCCGCGTGCTGCCCTGGGCGTCCTTGCCGCTGTTGGTGCTGGCATGGACCATCGCCGCCAGCCGTGTGCCCAGCTATGTGCTGCCGCAGCCCTGGGAAGTGCTGGGCGAAGGCCTGCGCTGGCTCAAGGACGGCAGCCTGTTGAGCAACCTCGGCCACAGCCTGCTGCGCGAATTCATGGGCTTTGGCCTGGCCGCGGTGCTGGCGCTGCTGCTGGGCGTGGGGCTGGGCCTGTCGGCCAGGCTGCGCAGCTTCATGAGCCCGCTCAACAGCCTGTTCATGGCGATCCCGCCCATCGCGTGGACGCCGCTGATGATGATCTTCCTCGGCCTGGGCAATGCGTCCATCGTCGCGGTCATCGTGCTGGCGGCCATGTTCCCGATGGCGCTGACGATCCAGGACGGCGTG
>NZ_VIDT01000180.1 GCF_006519715.1 Ideonella azotifigens | reverse complement strand
CGCGCCGCTGGTGCATGCCGAAACGGCACCGCCATCGACGCGTCCCGCGGCTGCTTCGTTGACCCAGGACCCACGCGCTGCCACGCCGCAGCTCTGGCTGGCTGAAGACGACAGCGATGTGATCTGGACCGCCCAGCCCGACTTGCTGGGCAGCGGCCCGGACGACCGGCACCTGGTCGCCGAGATTGACAACGACGGCGTCGCGCATCTGCGCTTTGGCGATGGAGAACTCGGCCGCCGACCCGGCCCCGGCCAGATCCTGAAGGCGCACTACCGCGTCGGTGGTGGCCAGGAGGGCAACGTCGGCGCCGGGTCGATCTCGTTCATCGTCATCAGCGGCCTCACGCTCGACGGTGTCACCTTCACGCCATGGAACCCGCTGCCGGCCCAGGGCGGCATCGACCCCGAGCCGATCGAGCAGGCTCGCGAGTTCGCGCCTCTGGCCTTTCGCAAGGCCCTGCGCCGCGCGATCACCGCTAACGACTACGCGGCGATCGCCGCCCTCAACCCCGAACTGCAAAGTGCGCAGGCCGCGCTGGTGTGGACGGGCAGCTGGTACGAAGCCGACGTCGCACTGGATCCCTGGCAGCGCAACGCCGCCGATTCGGCGCTGCTCGCCACAGTCGAGGCCGCGCTGTACCGCGTGCGCCGCATGGGCCACGACCTGCGTGTACAGCCTGCGGCCCATGTGCCGATCAGTTTGACGATGCATGTCTGTGCGCTGCCGGGCCATGAGCGCGGCCACGTCAAGGCGGCCTTGCTGAAGCGCTTTGTCGGCACGCCCGGCGGCTTCTTCGACGCCGACCAGCTGAGCTTCGGCCAGAGCCTGCACCTGTCGCGCATCGTTGCGGCAGCAATGGCCGTGCCCGGCGTGATGTGCGTCGAGGTCGAGGCCTTCCACCGCTACGGCCAGCCGCCCAACCACGAGCTCGACAACGGCGTGCTGCCGCTGGCGCCGCACGAGATCGCCGAGTTGGCGAACGACCCGAACCACCCCGAACGCGGTGTCATTGCGATCAGCGTTGAAGGAGGCCTGTGATGAAAAGCTGCTCAACCTGCGGCGCCTTCTCGCTGCCCTGTGGCTGCTGCGAGGGCACCACGGTGCTGACGCCCGCGGTCATCCACAACCGGCCCGGCCTGCCCGAGCTGGCCTACCGCGTGGGCACGCACGCCACCTTCTTCGAGTCGATGATGGCCCGGCTCGCCACCACCGAGGTCGACGGCGTGACCGGCGACGGCCAGACGCCGCAGACCTTCCGCCCGCTGCAGGCGCTGACCACCCGCGACCGCGGCGACTTCGGGGTCGCGCTGCTCGACGGCTGGGCCACCGTGGCCGACCTGCTGGCGTTCTACCAGGAGCGCATCGCCAACGAGGGCTACCTGCGCACAGCCACCGAGCGCCGCTCCGTGCTGGAGCTGGCGCGCCTGGTCGGCTACACGCTGCGCCCGGGTGTGGCGGCCAGCGTCTACCTGGCCTATGCGCTGGACGACAACCAGATCGAGGCCACCGTGATCGCCACCGGCGCGCGAGCGCAGAGCCTGCCGGGGCCGGGCGAGACGCCACAGTCATTCGAGACCAGCGAAGACCTGGACGCACGGCGCGAGTGGAACAACCTGCAGGTGCGCATGACGCGGCCTCAGAACATCACGCTGGACACCGCGCTGCTGATCGACCGGGTCGTCGTTTCGGACTCGGTCAACGGCCTGCGCGCTGGCGACCCACTGATGCTGCTGTTCGCCGACGACGGCAGCCTCGCGGCGATGCGCAGCATCCGCTCGACCGAGGGGCCGACCGCGGACGGCAAGTCAACCATTCGCCTCGACCCGGTGCCTGACGACGTGGCGCTGACCATCGGTCTGTTGACCACGCTGGTCACATCCATGCAGCCCTTCCGGCCTGCCGCCAACGATCCCACCGCAGAGGTCATCGACAAGGCCGGCGAGGTGCTGCGCAAGGCCTTGCTCGACCCCATCACCGACCCCAGAAACTGGCCCGAGGAGATTCAGAACTACTACTCGGACGACAACATCGACGAGGATGTCCAGGCCTTGATCAACACCTTCAGAAGCGACATCGCGGATCTGCTCGAGGTGCCGCCCCCGTCTCCCCCGCCGTCGCCCCCGCCGCCGCCCTCGACCAACCCCGACCTGTTCGTCAATGGCCTGCTGAAGCCTCGGGTGCTGCAGGCCCGCAACAGCCTGCAGCTGCGGCGCGACCTGGGCCACGCTTTTGCGCGCGGTGCCGATACCGCCCCGCAGATGCTGCTGAGCTTCGCGCCACCGCTGCGCGACACTTACTACCGCGCCTGGGTTGGTGCCAACGAGAACATCGCCAGCGCCGTGCTCGTCGGCGTGTTCGTTCTGCGCAGCAACGCGTCGCTGTTCGGCGCCAGTGTGCAGAAGCTGGTCACGGTGACCAATGGCACCGTGCCGCCGCAGGACCAATGGCGGGAATGGACACTGGACGGCGAAACCAAGGACGGCCTCTACCTCGACCAGCTGCACACCGAGATCACCGCCCCCAGCTACGTGCTGGTGCGGCGGATGGAGAACTCGACGCCGCTGTCGCGCATCTACACCGTCAAGCAAGCCATCACCACGCCGCGCACCGCCTATGGCATCAGCGGCAAGTCGACCCATCTGCAACTCGACCGCGAATGGTGGGCCGCCAGCGTGCCGAACGTCGACGGCAGCGGAGCCAACGACATGCCGGTGCTGCGCGCCACACAGGTCTGGGCCCAGAGCGTGCCGCTGACACTCGTCGAAGAGCCGATCACCACCGAGGTGGGCAGCCAGCCCGACGACCCCGACAACCTGAGCCTGGAGCTGGCCTCGTTGCACAAGGAGCTGGCGTCTGGCCGCTGGGTGATTCTGCAGGGCGAGCGTTCGGACATCGAAGGCGTCCAAGGCGTCAAGGCCGCCGAGCTGATGATGGTGGCAAGCCTGGTGCACGGCTACGACCCGAACCTCGCCGGCGACAAGATCCACACCACACTGAAGCTCGCGACCCGCAGCGCCTTCCGCTACAAGCGCGAGTCGGTCGTCGTCTACGGCAACGTCGTTCGGGCCACCCACGGCGAGACCCGCAACGAAATGCTGGGCAATGGCGACGCGACCCAAGCGCTGCAGAGCTTCACGCTCAAGCAGCCACCGCTGACCTTCGTCTCGGTGCCGACCGCGTCGGGGGCAGAGAGCACGCTGGCGGTCTATGTCGACGACGTGCGCTGGCACGAGACCACCTCGCTCGCCTGGCTGGGCACCAAGGACCGCGGCTTCGTCACCCGAACCGACGACGCTGGCCTGACCCAGGTCGTCTTCGGCGATGGCGAACACGGCACGCGGCTGCCAACCGGCGTGCAGAACGTGCGCGCGGTCTACCGCAGCGGCATCGGTGCGCCGGGCAACGTGAAGGCCGAGCAGATCAGCCTGCTGGCGACGCGGCCACTGGGCGTGAAGGCGGTCATCAACCCGCTTCGCTCTTCGGGCGGCACAGACCGCGAAGACCGCGACCTCGCGCGCTCGAACGCCCCTTTGGCGGTAATGTCCTTGGACCGGCTGGTCTCGGTGAGCGACTACGCCGACTTCACCCGCACCTTCGCCGGCATCGCCAAGGCCGTGGCCACGCGGGCCAGCGACGGCCAACGCGAAATCGTGCTGCTGACGATCGCGGGCGTCGACGACGCACCGATCGACAAGACCAGCGACCTGTACCGCAACCTGCTGGCCGCGCTGCGAGCGCTGGGCGACCCCGACCTGCCCCTGCGCGTGGAGCCGCGCGAGCTGCTGGCGCTGGTGCTGTCGGCCGGCGTGGCGCTGCTGCCCGATTACAGCTGGGAGCCGGTGGCCGACGCGGTGCGCAACACGCTGCTGCAGCGCTTTGGCTTCGGCCAGCGCGGGCTGGGCCAAAGCGTGCGGCTGGCCGAGGTCATCAGCGCGATCCAGGGGGTGCGCGGCGTGGCCTACGTTGATGTCGACACCTTCGGCTCGGTCCCCGAAAAGGTCGCCGGCAGCGACGGTACACGCCGGCTGGTGACGCAAAGCGAAGTCACCAGCGCCGTGGCCCGGGCGCTGCACCCCGACCAGTCCAACACCCAGCGCCTTGCAGGCCTGGCCGGCCACCTGCCGCCTGACGTGATCGCCTTCCCCGGCGGCAACGACCGCGGCGTGCTGCGGCCAGCCGAACTGGCGATCTTCACCCCCGCCGTGGCCGACACCCTCATCCTGAACCAGCTGTTGTCATGAAGCCCCCACGCTCCCTTCCGGTCGCTGCCCCCCGAGGGGGCTTTTGCAGCGGACCGGCAAAGCCGGATCCACGCAAATCCCTTGGTTTGGTTGATTTCCTGCGTCGCGAGTTGCGCGACGCTAGCCGGAGCGACTGACATGAACACCATCGATACGGCCCGCGCCGACCGCCTATACGCGCTGCTGCCCACGGTCCATCGCATGCGCGATGCCGACCAGGGCTACCCGCTGAAGGCGCTGCTGCACGTGATCGCCGAGCAGGTCAATGTGGTCGAAGACGACATCGCCCAGCTCTATGACAACTGGTTCATCGAGACCGCACAGGACTGGGCCGTGCCCTACATCGGCGACCTGGTCGGCCATGTGCCGCTGGCCGAGGCCGGTCTGCCCGCTGATGCGCCAGCCTGCGAGAACCCACGCGTGCTGGTGCCGCGCCGCGAGGTGGCCAACGCCATCCGCAACCGGCGCGCGAAAGGCACACTGGCGCTGCTGGAACAACTGGCGCAAGACGTGGCCGGCTGGCCGGCCCGCGCGGTCGAGTTCTTCAAGCTGCTGGTGCGTGACCAGAATATCAACCACCTCTACCTCGAACGGCACCGCCTGGTCGACCTGCGCGAGATGGATGCGCTGGACCAGCTGGGGGGCCCGTTCGAAGCCATTGCGCACAGCGTGGACCTGCGGCGCATCGATTCGCACCGGGGCACCGGCCTGTTCAACATCCCGAGCGTCGGGGTCTACGCCTGGCGGCTGTTGAGCTTGCCAGTCACCGACACACCCGCCTGCTGCATTGAAGAAGCCGGGCCCCACTGCTTCACCTTCAGTGTGCTGGGGCAGGACGCACCGCTGTTCGTCGCGCCACAGCCCGAGACCGACCCCAGCCACATCGCCGAGGAACTGAACCTGCCCGCGGCCATTCGCCGCCACGCGTTCGATGCGAACCCCGGCGCCTTCTACGGCGAGGAGCTGAGCCTGTCGATTCGCGCCGAGGGCTGGGCCGGCGCCCCCGGCAGCGCGATCGTGCCGCTAGCGCAGATCGTGCCGGCCGACCTGAGCGGCTGGACCTACGTGCCGCGCGCCAACCAGGTGGCGGTTGATCCGGTGCTGGGCCGCATCGCGTTTCCGCCGTCGCAGTTGCCGCGCAAGGGTGTGCGGGTCAGCTACCGCTACGGCCAGCCGTCCGCCATCGGCGGTGGCGAATATGAGCGGCCTCTGCTGGCACCGGCCGGGCCGTACAAGCTGTACCGCGTCGGCGAAGGCGACCAGTTCGAGTTCCACCGCATCGCCGATGCGCTGGCCCAGTGGCAGAAGGACCAGCCCGACGATGCGGTAATCGAGCTGGGCAGCAGCGCCGTCTTCGTCGAGCCGCTGTCCGTCACGCTGGCCGATGGACAGTCGCTGCAGTTGCGCGCAGCGCAGCGCACGCGGCCGGTGCTGCGGCTGATCGACTGGCAGACCGACCTCCCCGATGCGCTGACCATCACGCTGGGCGAGCGCAGCCGCATCAGCCTCGACGGCCTGCTGGTCACCGGCCGGCCGCTGCGCGTGCAAGGGCGGTCGGACGGCTACGCCTCAGCGGACGTGTGCGGCGCTCGCGTCGTGATCCGTCATTGCACGCTGGTGCCCGGCTGGGGCATCGACTGCAATTGCGAGCCACGCCGGCCCGCCGAACCCAGCTTGGAGATGAACGGGCTGCGCGCCACCATCTCCGTCGAGCACAGCATCGTCGGCACGATCCGTGTCAGCGAAGACCAAGTCGGGCTGGACCCGATCCCGCTGAACATCAGCGACAGCATCGTCGATGCCACCGGCCACGACATGCAGGCCATCGGCGGGCCGGGCGACGGCATTGCCCATGTGATGCTGACGGTCAGCGACACGACCGTGTTCGGCATCGTTGACGTGCACGCGATCACGCTGGCCGAGAACTGCATCTTCACCGGCTGCGTCAACGTGGCGCGACGCCAGATCGGCTGCATGCGCTTTTGCTACGTGCCCTGTCGCTGCCGCACGCCGCGGCGCTATCGCTGCCAGCCCGACGAAGCCATTGCCGACGTGCGCCGCCGCATCACCGATGCCGACCCGCTCCACGCCGAGATCCTGAGCGAGCAGTTGCGCCTGCGGCCACAGTTCACGTCCGAGCGTTACGGCACCCCGGGCTACGCGCAGCTCGGCATTCACTGCGCGGCCGAGATCGTGCGCGGCGCCGACGACGACTCCGAAATGGGCGTGTACCACGACCTGTTCCAACCCCAACGCGCGGCCAACCTGCGCGCGCGCCTGGCCCAGTTCACGCCGGCCGGCATGCATGTCGGCCTGCTGTTTGCGAATTGACGACAAACCCGAGAGAGGCTTCCCATGAAAGGCGACTTCACCCGCTTCGGCTTCGACAGCAGCAAGCACTACAGCCGCGTCCTGCACCAGCAGGGTCGCGTGGCGCTGGACGCCGACAGCAACGAGGCCTCGGCCATCCTGCTGCACCACCTTCGCTTGCTGACGCGCGACCTCTTCGGCGCTGGCGGCGGCCCGCCTGACAGCGGCTTCAGCCTGGACCTGGACAAGTCCACCAAGCCCGCGGTGCTGTCGCTCGCCCCCGGCCACTACTACGTGGACGGCATCCTGTGCGAGAACGAGCAGTGGACGTCTTACGCCGACCAGCCCGACTACACACCCACGCCGCCGGTCAACAACGAGGGCGGCGACGCGCTGCTCGCGTGGCTGACGCGGCCCTCCTCGAACCAGGCCTTCTGGGTCTACCTCGACGTGTGGGAACGGCATGTCTCGTGGATCGAAGACGACTCGATCCGCGAGCCTGCACTGGGCGGGCCAGACACCTGCACGCGCGCCAAGGTCATCTGGCAGGTCAAAGCCTTGCCGTGGGATGAGAACTGGGGCAACCCGCGTGAGAACCAGGACGCCTGCAACACGCCCTTGTCTTCGCTGACGGCCCTGGGCAGCGGCCTCATGACCGCACGCCTCGACCCCGGCTCGGCCTTCACCGACCCCTGCATCGTGTCGCCGGATGCGGCCTACCGCGGCGCCGAGAACCAGCTGTACCGGGTCGAGGTGCATCGCGCTGGCGTCGCGGGTGGTGCCACTTTCAAATGGTCGCGCGAGAACGGCAGCGTGGCCGCTCGCTGGCTGGGCGTGGGCAGCAGCGGTGATGCATCGACGCTCAGCGCCTCCAGCGCCCGCGGCTTCACGGCAGGCGACTGGGTCGAGCTGTCGCACGATGCGCTGGACCTGGCCAACGAACCGGGCCAGTTGGTGCGCATCTCGGTGGTCGATGGCGACCAGTTGGTGGTCGACTCGGCCAGTGTGCCGGGCGGCACGCTGATGGCCTGGTCAGAGACCTTGTCCAACCCCAAGCTGCGCCGCTGGGACCAGCACGGCAGCGACATCGTCGTGCTGGACGAAGGTGCGGTGCCGATCATCGAATCGAATGGCTTACAGCTGACCTGGCTGGACCTCGAAGACGGCGTCCAGGTCGCGTTCGAGACCGGCGGCGACTACCGCAGCGGTGAGTACTGGCTGATCCCCGCGCGCGTGGCGACGCAAGGCATCGCCTGGCCGGCCCAGGGCGCGCCGGACGCATGGCAGGCACCGCAAGGCATCGTCCACCACTTCTCGCCGCTGGGCGTGCTGGTCTTCGACGACAACTCCGATGAGGGGCTGCGGGTCTTCAGGGAATGCCGCCACTGCCTGAGTCTGGCGCCAACCACGTGCGCTGTTCAGTTGCGGCAAGTGATCAATGCTGCGGAGGCCGACGCTACACAGGCTCGCACCAAACCGCGCAGGACCACCGCGCCAAGCACACCCAACAAGGTCTTGCCGTCAACGCGTCGGCGACGGGGAGCTTGATGCGACAGCGCGCCGATCGCTTCAGACCAGCCCCAGATCCGCGCTGCCCTTCAGCCCCGGAAACACCTGCGCCCGCTGGGCCGGCGTCAGCCCGTACTGGCGGTCCCACAGCCCGGCCAGCATTGCGCGGTAGTCGGTCAACGCAGGCATGTCGCGGTCCTGAGCCAGTCGATCAACCTGTCGGATTGGCGCGGCGACATCTCCTACACCTACCTGGGCACGGGCGGTACGGCCGACAAGCCCGCCTTCCGCATCGAGCTCTCAGGTTCGGGTAGCCAGGTCGACTACTTCAACAAGGCCTCACCCACGCTCTACGGCCTGCGCGGCAAGATGCAGATCGAAAGCATGTTCTACGGCTTGCAAGTCAACACCGGCGCCGACAAGATTGACCCGGCCCGCGCCGCACAGATGCCCGATCCTCACGGCGGCGAAGGCCCCAGCCAAGTGCCAGGCGGCAACAGCGTGCTGATCGTGTTGGGCGTGTTGCAATGAGCGCGCCCACCGCCTGAGGAATTGGCGGCTCGCCTGGGCCAGGCCCGGCACCAACCGGTCAGCCCGCGCCCAGACAGACGACATGGGTGAGACACAGACCCCCGCATGCCCTGCCCTGCCGCGGCTGCGCATTCAGCCTTCGTAGCGCTCCACCGTGCCCACGTCGCGCACATGCGCCTCCGCCGGGTTCTCGCCGAACTCGCGCTTGGCGCGGCGCTGGCGCAGCAGGTCCCAGCACTG
>NZ_VIDT01000018.1 GCF_006519715.1 Ideonella azotifigens | reverse complement strand
AGGCGACCCCAAGCAAGGCACCGCCGCGGCGCAAAAGCTGGTCGACTCCAAGGTCAACGGCGTGATCGGCCACCTGAACTCGGGCACCACCATCCCCGCCTCCAAGGTCTACTCCGACGCCGGCATCCCGCAGATCTCCCCGTCTGCCACCAACCCCAAGTACACCCGCCAAGGCTTCAAGACCGCCTTCCGCGTGGTGGCTGACGACGTGCACCTGGGCGGCACGCTGGGCAAGTACGCCGTCACCTCGCTCAAGGGCAAGACGATTGCCGTGATCGACGACCGCACCGCTTACGGCCAAGGCGTGGCCGACGAATTCGAAAAAGGTGTCAAGGGCGCGGGCGGCAAGATCGCCAAGCGCGAATTCACCAACGACAAGGCCACCGACTTCACCGCCATCCTGACCAGCATCAAGGCCACCAAGCCTGACGTCGTGTTCTACGGCGGCATGGACGCTGTGGCCGGCCCGATGATCCGCCAGATGAAGCAGCTCGGCATCACCGCCAAGTTCATGGGCGGCGACGGCATCTGCTCGGGCGAACTGCCCAAGCTGGCCGCAGGTGCGATGGCCGACGGCCAGGTCGTGTGCGCGGAAGCCGGCGGCGTCGAAGGCTCGCAGAAGGTCGGCATGGAGAAGTTCAAGGTCGACTTCAAGAAGAAGTTCGGCGCGGACGTGCAGATCTACGCCCCGTACGTCTATGACGCGACGATGGTGATGGTCGACGCGATGGTCAAGGCCGGCTCGGCGGAACCGGCGAAGTACCTGCCGGTGCTGGCCAAGACCAGCGGCTACAAGGGCGTGACCGGCACCATCGCCTTCGACGAGAAGGGCGACATCAAGAACGGCGCCCTGACGCTGTACACCTACAAGGGCGACGCCCGCGAGCAGATCGCCGTCATCCACTGAGATGGCGAGGCTGGCGCTGCGCCAGCCTTTGATCCGGTTTCTCTTTCGTGAGTGCGGCCTGGCCGCCAGGCGAGCGGACTGACCTGCTCGGCTGGCCTGCCGGGTCCCGAAACCCGGGGCGGCGTCTTGCAGGGACGTGGGGCGCTGCCAACAGGGGTCGTTGCGACATGCAGCAGGCGCTGAACCGCCGCTGCATGTCGTTTTTTTTGGCCAGCACGCTGGCTTCGTGTAGCACAGACTGCGCTTAGGTTCTAGGGGCAGGGATTCCGCAGGCGCGCGAGGGGTCTTCGCAACACGGCACCGTAACATCGCCGCTTTGTTTTTGGCGCACTCGCGCCACGGAGCCCGTGCATGTCGATCCATGTTTCACGGCGGCGCCAGTTGATCCTGGCCGCCAGCTTGTTCTCCCTGGGCCTGGCCGCGGAGGCGGTCACCCCGCCAGCAGCCCCCAGCCAGGCGGTCACCGAGACGCTGCACGGCGTGGACGTCGCGGATCCGTACCGCAACCTGGAGAACCTGAAGTCGCCCGAGACGCAGGCCTGGCTGAAGGCGCAAGGCGCTTACGCTGCCGAGCAGCTGGCGGCGATTCCTGTCCGCGATGAGATCCAGCAGCGCATCGAGATGCTGGCCCAGGCCACCGGGGACCTGGTGCGCGGCGTTGTCCGCATGCCGGGAGAGCGCTACTACTACCTCAAGCGCAAGGCCGGCGAGAACCAGTTGAAGCTGGTGCTGCGCACAGGGCTGGGTGGCGTCGAGAAGGTGCTGGTGGACCCGGAAGCGCTGACCAAGGCGGCCGGCGGCGTGCCGCATGCGATCAACTACTTCGTGCCGTCCTGGGACGGGCGCTACCTGGCCTACGGCATCTCGGCCGGCGGCTCGGAAGACGCTTCGCTGTACGTGATGGACTTGCGCAGCGGCAAGCCGGTCGGCGCGCCGGTGCCGCGGGTGCACGAGTCCGCCGTGCACTGGTTGCCCGACAGCAAGGCGTTGACCTACAACCAGATCCGCGAGTTGCCGGCCGGCGCGCCCGACACCGAAGCCTACATGGACAGCACGGTGTTCCTGCTGAAGGTGGGCGACATGGCCAGCGCCGCGCGGCCCTTGTTCGGTCCGCTGGTCAACCCGGAGTTGAAGCTGGACCGCCTGGACGTGGGCAATGTCTTCTTCAGCCCCGGCAGCGCCTACATGGTGGCGCGCACGACCGACACCACGGTGCCCGAGGGCAAGGTCTTCATCGCGCCGGTGGCCTCGCTGAAAGCCAAGACCGTGTCGTGGCAACGGGTCTCCGGTTTTGACGACAAGATCACCGACGTGCAGCTGCGCGGCAAGCAGCTGTTCCTGCGCACCTACGAAGGCGCGCCGCGTGGCCGCGTGCTGGCGCTGGACCTGGCCAAGCCGGTGCTGGCGAACGCCCGCACCGTGGTGCCCGAGCCGGCCACCGGCGTGCTGGAAGCGTTCGCGCTGGGCCGGGACGCGATCTATACCGAAGAGCGCCAGGGCTTCACGCTGCGGACGCTGCGTCATGCTGGCGGCAAGACCAGCGACATGGCCCCGGGCCTGGCTGGATCGACCTTCCTGGGTGGCGACCCCGCGCATGCTTACTCGGACATGCTGCTGACCACCAGCAGCTGGACCGAGCCCGCGACCATCCTGCTGGCCGACGGCCACGGCAAGGTGCGCAACACCGGGCTGCGCGATTCGCAGAAGCCGGCCGGCGTGCCCGAGCTGGTGGTGACCGAGGTGATGGTGCCCAGCCATGACGGCGTGAAGGTGCCGCTGGCCATCCTGCACCGCAAGGGCCTGATGCTGAACGGCAGCAATCCGACACTGCTGGTGGGCTATGCCGCCTACGGTTTTTCGATCGAGGCGACCTACGATCCGCGTGCCTACGCGTGGTTCGAGCGCGGTGGCGTGCTGGCCTTCGTGAATGCCAGAGGCAGCGGTGCCTTCGGCGACGCCTGGTACCGCGCGGGCTTCAAGGCCACCAAGGCCAACACCTGGAAGGACGGCGTGGCGGCTGCGCGCTACCTGATCAACCAGGGCTATGCGTCGAACAAGACGCTGGGCGTCTGGGGCACCAGCGCCGGCGGCATCTTCGTCGGCCGTTCGGTGACCAGTGCGCCGGACCTGTTCGCGGCGGCGATCTTCGACGTTGGCATCATGGACGCGGTCCGGGCCGAGGAGTCGGCCAACGGCGTGACCAACATCTCCGAGTTCGGCTCGGCCAAGAACCCTGCCGAGTTCCCGGCGCTGCTGGAGATGAGCACCTACCACCAGGTCAAGGATGGCACCGCCTACCCGGCGGTGATGTTCATCCACGGCTTGAACGACCCGCGTGTGGACGTGTGGCACAGCGCCAAGACCGCTGCGCGCCTGCAGGCCGCGACCAGCAGCGGCAAGCCCATCCTGCTGCGCCTGGACGGCCAGGCAGGCCATGGTGTGGGCAGCACGGCCGCGCAGGGCTACAGCAAGCAGGCCGACATCTACAGCTTCCTGCTGTGGCAGTTCGGCATGGCGGGCAACAAGCCTGCGAACTGATGGGCCGATCAGGCCACGGCGGCCAGGCCCAGCCAGCGCAGCAGCGTCTCGTAAAGCTGGTGCGCCTGCACCGGCTTGGCGACGTGGTCGTCCATGCCGGCGGCCAGGCAGGCGGCGCGGTCTTCGGCGAATGCACCGGCCGTCATCGCGACGATGGGCCAGTGCGCACGGCCTGGCAGCTGGCGGATCTGGCGCGTGGCTTCCAGCCCGTCCAGCCTGGGCATCTGCACGTCCATCAGCACCAGCGCGTAGTCCTGTTCGGCGGCCCGCTGCACCGCCTCGACACCGTCGCAGGCGTTGTCGACGACAAGGCCGGCAGCGCTCAGCAACTCGGTTGCGACCAGGCGGTTGACCGGGTTGTCTTCAGCCAGCAGCACGCGGGTGCCGCTGAAGCGCTGGCGCAGCTGCTTGTCCGGGGTGTCCGCGGCTGTGTCGGCGGACACGGGTGGCGTGGGCGGCTGGCCCTGCAGGCTGCTCAGCAGCGCCTCGGTGGCGGCGGCCACTTCGGCTGATTGTGCAGGGTCTTCGTCGGCTGCGATGTCGCGGGCCAGCGCCAGGCGGCCGTTGGCCTTAGGCACGCTGGCCTGCAGTTGTGCAGTGAACCAGAAGCGGCTGCCCACGCCGAGTTCGCTGTCCACGCCCGCTTCGCCCCCCATCAGCTCGGCCAGCCGGCGGGTGATGGCCAGGCCCAGGCCGGTGCCGCCATAGCGGCGGGTGGTCGAGGCGTCGGCCTGCTCGAAGGCCTGGAACAGGTTGGCCAGCTTGTCCTGCGCGATGCCGATGCCGGTGTCGCAGACTTCGAAGCAGGCCAGCAAGGGCGGGTTGTGGCCGTGGCCGGCCTGGTTCGCAGCTTCCGCGGCAAGGTCGGGTGGCAGCGGCAGGCTGCTGCAGCGCAGCGTGATGCTGCCGTGCTCGGTGAACTTGCTGGCGTTGTTGAGCAGGTTCAGCACGGCTTGCGACAGCCGTGTCGGATCGCCGCGCAAGCCATCGGGCAGGCCTTCGACTTCCAGCTTCAGCGCAATGCCCTTGGCACGCACGTGTTCGGCCACCAGCGTGCTCATGCGCTCCAGCATCGCGCTGAGCGAGAAGTCTGTTTCCTCCAGCACCAGCTTGCCGGCTTCGATCTTGGACAGGTCCAGGATGTCGCTGATGACGGCCAGCAGGTGCTGAGCGGCATGGTTGACCTGGTCCAGCCGCAGCAGCAGCGCAGGGTCTCGCTGGTCCTGGCGCATCAGGTAGGTCATGCCGATGATGGCGTTCATCGGCGTGCGGATTTCGTGGCTCATGTTGGCCAGGAAAGCGCTCTTGGCCTGGCTTGCGGCTTCGGCGCGGTCGCGGGCCTGCTGCAGTTCGCGGTTGAGCTGCTGCAGCTGGCGTTCGGTGCGCTTGAGCTGGGTCACATCATGGAAGGCGACAAAGACGCCGCGGACTTCGCCGGCGTGAAGGTCCGGTGTGAAGGTGGTCCAGGTCTGGGTGATTTGGCCGTCCACGCCCACCAGTGGACGTTCGATCTGGCGAGCCTCGCCTTGCAGCGCAGCTTGCAGGCAGGGGTCGGTTTCCCCGGCGATCTGCTCGCCCAGCAAGTCGTCGGCATGCCGGCCGATGAGTTGGGCCGGCGTGCTCTGCATCCACTGCGCGTAGGCCTTGTTGGCAAAGCGGCAGCGCGACTCGCGGTCCCAGTAGCTGACGGCACCCGGCATGTTGTCGGTCATGGTCTGCAGGAACTGGTTGCTTTCCTGCCGCGCGTGCACTGCGCGCTCCAGTGCCACGCTGCGCTCGGTCACCAATTGCTCCAGGTGGTGGCGCTGCTGGTCCTGCGCCTGGGCCAGGCGCTTGCGCTCGGTGATGTCCCGGCAGGTGCAGAGCACGAGCGCACGGGCGCCGGTATGCGTCGGGCTGGCGCTGATCTCGACGTCCAGCAGGCTGCCGTCGGCCCGCCGCCAGCGGGTTTCCAGCAGCGGGTGGCTGGGCTGTTTGTTCGCCAGCGCCGCCAGGGCCTGTTCGCGGGTCCACTCCACGTCCCAGTCCCACAGGTGGAGTTGGGCGACCTCTTCGCGCGAGCGCCGCAGCATGCGGGCAAAGCTTTCGTTGGCCTGGAACACGCCACCTTCTGGCGTCAAGACGACCACACCGTCCTGCGTCTGCTCCAGCAACGCGTGTCGCAGTTCGGCTTCCTGCTCGGCCAGGTGCTGCAACTGACGCTTTTCGGTCAGGTCGCGCAGCACGCCGAACAGGCCGATTAGGCGACCTTGCGCGTCATGCAACGGACCTTTGGTGACGCTGAAAAAGCGGTTGTCCGGCCAGTTTCGCTCGAAGTCGATGTTGCGCTGTTCGCGCAGGACCTGCGCGTCCTGAGCCGCGAGTTCGGCCGCACGCTCAGGGCCGTAGAGTTCCAGGTCGTTGCGACCGATCACGTCTTCCGGCTTGCGCGCAAAGCTGCGCCCGGCACCAGGATTGAACAACAGGTAGCGGCCGTTCAGGTCCTTGGCGAAGATCAGGTCAGAGGAGCCTTGGGCGATGGCGGCAACCAGCGCGGTTTCGCGCAGTTGCGAGAGCTGCTGGCGGCGGCGCGCGCCGTGGCGGTCCCGCATGGCCCGCCAGCGCCGATGCCGCCATGCCCACAGCACGACCAGCGTCAGCAAGATGCCAAGCAGGGTGCCGACAATGGCTGCGATGGCGATGGACAGCTCGGTCACAGTGGCATTCGAAGCATGCCCGTGCTGCGCACCGGCCTTTTGCAGGCCAAGCGTCGCTCAAGGGGTGTGCCACGGTAGCACAAGCGGCCTGGTGCCCAAAGCGCAGGTCAGACCTTGAGATCGGCGTCTTTTCCGGGCACCGCAGGCAGGTTCAGGGCTTGTGGCCCAGCAGCCGCGCTGGCAGGTAGAGCAAGGCGCGCAGCAGCGCAAACATGGCGCCGACGACCACGCCCAGCAGGCGCAATGGCAGGCTGAGCAGCCACAGCAAAGGGGCGACCAGCAACAGCGCCAGCGCCACGGGCCAGCACAGCACCCACAACAGGCACCACAGCAAGAAGGCGATCAGCAGCGGCATTGGGCGGGTCTCCCGTTCAGCTGCGCAGGCCACGCGAGGGCTGCAGGCTGCAGCTCTGGGCGACCACCGTGCTGCGCTGGAACTGGGCTTGCGTCAGTTCTTCGTGCTGCCGGTTGGCTTCCGATCCCAGGGCCCAGAGGCTGGCGGTGGTGATGCCCAGCGCCAGGCCGAGGCCGGTAAGGCGGGGAAGGAAGAGCGGGGATTGGGCAAGCGGCATGGCGGGGCTCCGGTTCCAGTGGTCAACGCACACAGCGGGCGTTCAACAGGCTGGACTCTAGGGAGCGTGCGCGCCGCTTGCGACGGACAGGCGACGAACCGTCGCTCGGAAGGCATGAACCGCAGGTGTCAACGACGAACCCGACGGTGGGCTGGGCAGCGCCCTGCCTTGATCAAGCCAACTGCCGCGAGGGGCAGACAGCTCAGCGGCGACGTGGGCTGTTGCCGCCCATCGGAGCACCGGTGCGCTCGATGTGGCGGAAGGTGATGCGCCCCTTGTTCAGGTCGTAAGGCGACAGCTCCAGCGACACGGCATCCCCGGCAAGGATGCGGATGTGATTTTTCTTGACCTTGCCGGCGGTGTAGGCCACCAGCTGGTGGCCGTTTTCCAGCGTCACGCGGAAGCGCGAGTCTGGCAACACTTCATTGACGACGCCACGCATCTCGATCAGTTCTTCTTTGGCCAAAGGGACTCCTGATGACAAAAGGTGTGCTGGCCAAGCCTCGGCTCGAGGGCAGCGGCAACAGCGTCGGCGCACGAGCCGCGAGGGCAGGAAACGCATGGCGCCTTGCAGCGCAACGCGGAAGACCATTCACCGTCGGCCCACCGGCAAAAGCGGCGAGCCGAACGCGGCCCGACGGCGCCAGCGCGGGGTGAACAGGCTTGGTGACCGGGGATATATGGCTCAGGGCCGGTCGGTGACGGGCGGCTGCAGGTGAGGGCAGCGGGCCGCGATGCCTGGAAAACCCAGCGCGCCGGATGGTGTCGCGGGTCGTGCCTCCGCTTCACCATGCGTCGAGCCGGGCATTGTAAGAGTTTTCGAATTCTTCTACCTGGCTTTCCTCACGTTTGGCCAGCAGGCGTTGGTAACGGTCCATCACGTCGGGGTCGGTCACGCCGAGCCGCTTTGACAACTCTGCAGGCGCAACGCCGCGGCGCAACTGCCGCAAGGCATAGGTGTGGCGCAAGCGGTAGGAGCCTCCGTCGACCTGGCCAAGGCCCGCGGCCGTCAGTGCCTTTCGCACGGCTTCGTAGTGCGCCACCTTGCCCCATGGCGCACCCGCCGAACGGGTCGACGGAAAAACCATGCTGCCGGGAAATGAAAACTCGCTGCGCAGCATGAGCCATTCAGCAAGCAGCCGTGCGGGCCAGCCGTTCAACTGCACCGTGTGCGCCGGCGAATTGCCGTTGGCTGGCAATGTCAGTGCGGTGGGGCGCGGTGGCACCGCCGAGTCGGCTGCCGCCTGCTGCACATGTCGCAGTTCCAGCGCCCTGATCTCGCCCGGCGTGAGACCTGCGCCGAGTTGCAGGCCGATCGCCGCGCGGATGCGCATTTCTTTCCAGGTTGCTGAAGATCTGGTGGCGGTCTCCGGCTCGCCGGGCGACAGCCAGCGCAGCAGGGCGGCGGCTTCCTGGGCGCTCAGCGCCTCCGGCAGTCCGTCTTGCTGGCTAGCGTTGGCATATTGGATGTCTGGGCGGCGCGCGAGCAGGTCTGCGCACGCATTGTTTGGAGGCGTGGCCTGCCGCATCGCCTCGAATTGCATCACCCGGTCAATCAGCCTGACCATGCGCCAGGCATGCCTCGGGCTGAGCTCCGAGTCGCGCCCGCGCTCGTCCAGGAATCGCGAAAGCTGCGCCACATTCAGGTCAGCCAAGCGGATGTGCTGCGTTTGCAGCCATGTGGCGAACGATTGCCACATGTGCGTGTAGACCGCCAGCGATGCGGGCTTTGACAGCAGACCTCGACTTTGGACGTGGGCTGTCCAGCGTGCCCAGGTTGCATCAGCGTCTTGGCTTGACGTCTGATCGTCGGAAAGTGGCAGGGAAGGCATGCCCAACTATAAATGAACTAACGGCAGACGGCGCGGCTTGCTTGTAGCCTGAGGTCAGCCTCGGAAAAAGAGATGCCGTTAGTTCATTTTTTAGCCGGGTGCCTTTGCGTGGCCCGGCAGGTATGCCGGCACAGCAGCGTGCAGCAACGCCGTTGATGTGGACACCCATTTCAGCCGCGCATCCACACCCGGATCAGCGACAGCAGCTTGTCCACATCCAGTGGCTTGGCCACGTAGTCGTTGGCGCCAGCTGCCAGGCATTTCTCCTGGTCATCACGCATGGCCTTGGCCGTCAGCGCAATGATGGGCAGCTTCTGCCAGGCCGGGTGCTTGCGGATCTCGCGCATCGCCTCGTAGCCATCCATCTCCGGCATCATGATGTCCATCAGCACCAGGTCGACCGGACCGTCACCATCAGCGGCGCCAGGCAGATCGGCGCTGGCCAAGGCATCCAGCGCTTCACGGCCGTTGCGGGCGATCACCACCTTGGCACCCTTGGGTTCAAGCAAGCCGGACAGGGCAAAGATGTTGCGCGCGTCGTCTTCGACGATCAGGATCTTGCGGCCCTCCAAGGTCGCGTCGCGGTCGCGGGCGGCCTGCAGCATGCGCTGGCTCTCCGGCGGCAGATGAGATTCGACCTGGTGCAGGAACAGGCTGACTTCGTCCAGCAAGCGCTCGGGTGAACGCGCATCCTTGATGATGATGGACTTCGAGAACTTGCGCAGCCGCTGCTCTTCGTCGCGGCTGATCGAACGGCCGGTGTAGACGATTACAGGCGGCGAGGGCTGCTGCGACTGCGTCGCCGCCATGCGCTCCAACAGCTCAAAGCCAGAACCGTCCGGCAGGTTCAGGTCCATCACCATGCAGTCGAACCGCGCCGCCTGCAGCTGGGCGAGCGCCTCGCCGACCGACGCCACATCGGTGATCTGCACCTCGTCTGCGGCCAACAGCTGGCGAATGCTGTCGCGCTGCCGGGCGTCGTCCTCGACCACCAGCACCTGGCGAACACGCTGTGAAAACGTGGCTTCCAGTTGCTGCAGCGCGCTCACCAGCTGTTCTCGCTTGACTGGCTTTAGCGCGTAACCCACCGCGCCCAGCGCAAGCGCTTCATGGCTGTAGTCGGCCACCGAGACCACGTGCACCGGCACGTGCCGGGTCTGCGAGCTTCGCTTGAGTTGGTCCAGTACGCTCAAGCCCGAGCGGTCCGGCAGGTTCATGTCGAGCAAGATCGCGCTCGGCTTGTATTTGCGCGCCAGCGCCAGTCCGTCTGAGGCGGACTGCGCGACCATGCAGGCAAAGCCCATCTCCTGAGCGAGGTCCCGCAAGATCATTGCGAACCGCTCGTCGTCTTCGATCACCAGGATGCGCCGCGCCTGGCCGGACTCGTGGTCGACCGCCATGTCGCTCGGCTCGTCAGCCTGAACCGACACCTGCGGATCCGGCTTGGCTTTCGCGAAGTCCAGGGGTTCGCCTGCCGGCGGCGCCGTCGCCGGCCCGGGCTGGCGCAGGCGTGGCAAGGGTAGGGCAGTGGCCAACCGGGCGGGTGCTTGCAGCGGCAAGGTCAATGTGAACACGCTGCCTTGGCCAGGCGTGCTGCTGACCTCGATGTCGCCACCCAGCAAATGGGCCAGGTCACGCGAAATCGACAAGCCCAGCCCGGTGCCGCCATACTTGCGATGGGTGCTGCCATCTGCCTGGCGGAACGCGTCGAAGATCACGCGCTGTTGCTGCTGGGAAATCCCGATGCCGGTGTCCTGCACCGTGAAGGCCAGTTGCTCGCCCTGCATCCGCAACGCCACTTTCACCTCGCCGCGCTCGGTGAATTTCAGCGCGTTGGACATCAGGTTCTTCAGGATCTGGCGCAGCCGCTGCCCGTCGGTCTCCAGCCACTCAGGCACGTCGGCCTCGATCTTCGCCGTCAAGGCCAGGCCCTTTTCCCTGGCCTGGGGCATCATCATCTTCAGCAAGGAATCGACAGCAGGAGCAAGCGCCACCGGCTCGTTGAAAACCTCGACCTTACCGGCCTCGATCTTGGACAGGTCCAGGATGTCGTTGATCAGTTCCAGCAGGTCATGGCCCGCCGCGGAAATGGTCTGGGCAAACCTGACCTGCTCCTCGGTCAGGTTGCCGCGCTTGTTGTCGGCCAGCAGTTTGGCAAGGATCAGCGAGGAGTTCAGCGGTGTGCGCAGTTCATGGCTCATGTTGGCCAGGAATTCGCTCTTGTACTGATTCGAGCGAGCCAGTTCGGTGGCCTTTTCAGACAGCACCGCTTGCGCCTGTTCAAGCGCGTCGCGCTGCTGCGCCACCGCACGGGATTGCTCGGCCAACTCCGCATTGGTCTGGGACAGCTCTTCCTGCTGCAATTCCAACTGCACCTGCGACGCCTGCAAGACGCGGCCTTGTTCGCTCAGTTCCTCGTTGCTGACGCGCAGCTCCTCTTGCTGGGCCTGCAGTTCCTCGGCCTGGCGCTGGGTTTCTTCCAGCAATTGTTCCAACTGCGTGCGGTCGCGAGACGAACGCAAGGCCATGCCCAGCAGCGCCGAGGCGCGCGCCAGCAGTGCCAGTTCGGTCGGTTGCAAGCGGCGGAAAAATCCCAATTCCAGCACCGCCTGCAGGTCGCCGTCGACCTCGGCCGCCAGCACCACCAACTCCCGCGGGTCGGCTTGCCCGGTGCCCGACGTCACCGGCAAATAGCCGGCCGGCACCTCGCGCACATGGCGCAGGCGCCGGTCCAGGGCAACCTGGCCAACCAAACCGTCACCCGGTCGCCAGGCACTTGCGTGGCCTTCGGCAAGCGGCAGGGCATGGCCGGCCAGGCGGCGAAAGCGCCCATCCGGCTCCGGCGCGTAAATGGCACCGACCTGGGCATTCAGCAACAGGGCCAGGTAGGCCAGGACCTTTTCACTCAGCACCTCCAACCGCAGTTCGCCTTGCAGTTCGGCACCGAGACCGGCCAGGCCATCACGCACCCAGGACTCGCGCTCGCGGGCCCGGAATTCTCGCGACGAACTGACTGCCGCCGCACCGATCAAGGCCAGCAGAAGCCCGGCTCCCACCCAGGTGGCAAGTGACGCAAATTGCTGAGCCTCCCGCCAGCGAAGCTGCCGCTCGGCCAAGGCCTGGCGCTCCGTGGCCTGCATCAACGAAATCGTCTCGCGCAACTGGTCCATCGCCGCCTTGCCGCGCGAAGTGCGCACCAAGGCCAGGGCCTGGTCAGCGTGGCCGGATCGCTTCAGCGCAATCGACTCGGCCAGTTCGTCCAGCTTGTCCGTGGTGATTTGCTGCAGGGTCGCCAGCCCACGCAGATGAACCTCGCTGTCTCCCAGCAAGGGCCCAGCTTCTGCGACGGCTGCGTGAACCCGGGCGCGGGCATCGTTATACGGCGCCAGGTAAGACTCGTCTCCAGTGAGCAGGAATCCGCGCTGACCGGTTTCGGCGTCTTTCAACACCGACAGCACCTCCTGCAGTTGCGTGATGGCTTCGGCCGACCGAGTCAACCGGTCAGCCGTGTAGCGACTTTCCTCCAGCGCCCGAAACGAGACCAGCGTGACCGCGACCAACGCGAACACCGCCGCAACAAAACCCATCAGCGGGCCCGCAGGCAAGAGACGCGTCTTCAGCATGCGCAGACCCGCAGGATCAAGGCAGAACCACGGCAAGCCACGGACATCTCGTTGCCACAGGCCGTAACCAGGAAACCACGCCGCTCGCGCACTGCAAATCCACCCGTCATGCCAACTCCCAACGCTGTCTTTGGCGCAAATACCGCGTGCAGTGTCGCATCTGCAATCCGGCCAACTGGGCAATACCGTGTCAATGTTAGTTATGTCAAATATAAAACCGTTGGAGCCCAGCGGCAGCCTTGCTGCGGGTCTTTCCAGGCTTTCTGCAAGGGAAGGCGGCGATCCGGCCGATAAGACATCCAGGGATCGGTAGCCTGATACTAAGATTAGCGTAATAATCTTAGTATTGAAAATTTACGACAATTCGGACACCAATCCGCCGGCCAGCAATAAGCCCTGTGAAATCAAGCACTTACGCACCTCGGATCGGCGCCCACCATTTCGCTCACTTGCGCGCAGTGGCCGAGGGTTTGCCCATTGCTGTGTCGGCCCAGCGCTACCTGGGGATCGAGCACGGCAATCAGGCCGTTGGAGCGCACCGGCAGGTGGTGGATCACCTGCGCAGCCTGGCCCGCAGGCGGGGCGACAAGGCCTGGCGCCTGGTCGGGCTGACGATCCGCCTGCGCGACCACGCCGGCCAACCCTCACTGGAGGACTTCGTCGCAGAGCGTGACCTGGAGGACTGGTCAGAAGCCGAGGTGCTGCAGCTCTACGCGGAGGCGTATCCGAACGACAGACGTGCGGATCGCCGGCAGCGTCTGCGCGAACGGCAACTCCAGCTGCTGCGCGCGCTGGAGCTGACCGCCACGGAGACGCCCCGACCCGAAGACCCACTGGACGCCTGGCTGGATCCGCAAATGGCCGAACGGCTGATGCGCGCTGGCTTGGTGTGCTTGGGCGATCTTCAGGCGAGAGTTGCCCGGGGCGGCCACTGGTGGCGGGGCCTAGCCTCCATCGGACAGATCAAGGCGCAACGCCTGGCGCAGCATCTGCAAAGTCTGTTGCCGCCCTCCTCTACCCCGCCCGCTGCCAATCGCCGGTTCGCACTGGCAATGCGCGGGCAGCCAGAAGGGGCTGGGTCGCCAGCGCAAGACGGCACCGCGGGGCGACACCCGTCGGTCGAAATCGTGGCTCGCCAGGAGGCCGACAGGCCCATTCGTGGCGACACCACAGCGCAAAGGCCACCCGCCAGAACGCCGCCAGCGGCGTTTTCCGAGGTCGACGCACCCACCAGTGGCTTGGACACCTTTTTTTCGCCCAAACAGGGCATCAAGGGCCTTGCCGGGCAAGTGGCCGATTCGGTCGCTTTTGACAATCCGCCACCAACATTGCCGCGCTCGACGTCCCCTCCCCTGATCAGCGCCCGCAATGACCTGGAGGCGATTCAGGCTTGGATTGCAGCTCGCGCCGGTGCCAGCACCACTGCCACCAGCTATCGCCGCGAAGCGCTGCGCTTGTTGCTGTGGCTCAACGAGGTGCGCAGAAAAGGACTACGCGAAACCGATGTTGACGACTGCCTGGCCTACATGGCGTTTCTGGAGAACTTGCCGGCGGATTGGATTTCACGTCGCCACAGCGGTGTGATGGGTGAAGGTTGGGCGCCCTTTCGTGGGCCACTCAGCCTGGCCAGCCGGCGGCAGGCAGTGATCGTGCTGGGCAGCTTCTTTCGCTGGCTCGTCGACGTGGGCTATCTCGCGGCCCGCAACCCCTGGACGCTGGTGAACCGCCGCACCGGCGACGATGCTTTGCGGCATGAGCTGGATTCGCGCGCATTCACGCCGGAGGCCTGGCAAGCCATGCTGGCCTGCATCCAGGCTCAGGCGCCCTCCCCTTCCAGGGACCGCATGCTGTTCGTGCTGGGATTTGTGGAGGCCACCGGCCTGCGCGCGGCCGAGTTGCTGAGCGCCAAGCTGGGTGCCTTTCGCTCGCACAAAGGACGCCTGGCGCTACAGGTGCACGGCAAGGGTGCTCGCAACCGGGTCGTCGCGGTGCCGGGACAGGCCGAGCAAGCGCTGCAGACTTACCTGACGCAGCGCGGCTTGCCTGCGATGGTGCTGGCAGCGCCTCCCGAGTTGCCACTGGTGGCCAGCGCGGCGGACCCACTGGCACCCATCGGCTACCAGGCGCTGTACCAGACGGTGAAGCGCTGGGTGATGCTGGCCTTGCGTCAGAGTTCGCTTGCCCCCACGGAGTTGGCGATTGCGATGAAGGCATCTCCCCACTGGCTGCGCCACACCTTCGGCACCCGTGCGCTTGAGCGCAAGGCGCCGCTGGAGGTAGTGCAAAGGCAGTTGGGCCACGCCGATCCACGCACGACGATGCGCTATGCCAGGGCTCAACTGGAGCGCCTGCAGGCCGAAATGAACGAGGCATTTGGCGGCAACTGACTCGCCTGGCCTCCAGTCGTCGCCAAACTTGGCCCGTTGAACCGTTCAACGGTGGCCAGCGGCCACGTGTATTCAGCCCTTGAGGAAGCTCTCCAGCAGGGACATCAGCTCCGCTTGCCTGGCCGCAGGCACCGCGCCCGCTTCAAGCTTGACCGTCACCCTGCCCTTGGCATCGCGGCTCACCGTCGCCAGCGCCTTGCCTTTGCGCAGGATGCGTTGAGGCTCGCCTATGGCCACTGCCGAAGCAGCAGCCGGTTTGATCAGCGCGTCAAACACCTGCACCGCCGACCCGGCAACAGCACCTTCTTCGCGCAGGGCCCGCGCGCGAGCCAGCGTGCCGTCCGGGTCTTTTTGCAAGGCTTCGGACAAAGGCTGAGCCCAGCGGAACTGGATGTCCAGCGGCGACGGAAAGGCGGCAACCACTGCATCCGGCAGGCGTGCGAGAGAAACACTCTTCGACACCAGCGAGACGTCGACCCGCACCGCTTCAGCCAACTTGCGCAGCGATGGATAAAGCCCTTCGTCCAGTGCCTTGCGGTACATGCAGCCCTGCTCCCAGGCGCTCAGGTTCTTGCGGCCGCGGTTTTCACGCTCCATGGCCTCAAACAATTCCTGGTCTGTCGCCGGCTCCACCATCGCGCGAACCGGCAGGCCAAGCTCCAGGCAGGCCCGGTGCCGGCGGTGGCCAAACACCAATTCGTACAACGCGCCCTGCCCTGCCCCGGCCTCTGTTGAACCGTTCAACAACTCTGCTGCCGCCAACGGCCGCACGCGAATCGGTTGCACATTTCCACCGGCGGATTCGATCTCGTCGCGCAGTTCAGCGAAGTCCGCCGATGCAAAAGAGGCGTCGTGCCGATTGGCCCAGCGCGAGGCACGAATCAGTGCCGGGTCGATCAATCGAACCGGCGAAGCACCATCAAAGGACTTCAGGCGCTCGCGCAAATCATCGGCTTCCTTGATGGCGGCGCTCTGGCTGGACATGAAGTGCAACATCGAGCCCGGCGCCGTCTTGGGGCGATTGACGTCTTGCACCAGCTCCGGACGGGGTGCACCGGTGGCTGGCAGGTTCAGGGTCTGGATCAGCCCCGCCTTGGCTGCAAGCTTTTTGCTCATCGCTTGGCTCCTTGCTTAGGTGTCGGCACCGAAGACGCTGTTGAACGGTTCAACACCCCGCCAGCCCCCTGCCCCGCCGGCACCTTTTGCGGGGGCCTGGCCTCCAGCTGCTTTTGCCAGACGGAATGAACCGAGCCGTCGATGTAGCCAACGAAGGAGTCATAAGCATCCCTTGCCCGTTTGAAAGTACGCGCCGAACCGTCGTACCTGGCCACGTCGTAAACCGTTCCAAACTCGGCTGCCGTCACGCCGATCACGGCGGTTTTCGGAATCTCGACAGGCAGCACCTTCTCGGCATAGGTCTGGCCAATCCACTGCCGCACGATGTTGCTTGCGGAGTCGGTTGAGTCCACGCGCGACAGCAGGATGTGAATGAAATCGAACTCCTTGGTCAGCCCCCGCTTGGTCAAGAGCTCGCTGGTGAGATCTGAGAACAAGCTCCAGAACTGCGAGGCCGAGGCGAAATCCAGCGCGTTGGGCGGCAGCGGCATGATGATGCCGTTCGAGGCCATGAACGCGTTGATGGTGGTGTACGACAGCGCGGGTGGCGTGTCGATGATGATCACGTCGTACTCGTCACGCACATCGTCGATGCCCAGGTCCAGGACCCGCCAGAACTCGAAGCCAGGTTCCTGCGTCTGGCGGGCCGGCAACGCAAACTCGGCACCAAACAACACTGGCGCGGCCGCGACCAGGTCAATGCCATCCCAGTACGTCGGCCGGATGGCATAACGGATCGAGGTCTCCGAGCCCATGGCCAGCGGCAGGATGGTGTCCTCCTCCTCCACCTCGGTGTCCGGCAGGATGCCGAACAAGGTGGTCAGGGACCCCTGAGGATCGGTGTCGATCACCAGAACCTTGTGCCCCAGCAGCGACAGGCCCTGGGCCAAGGTGACCGCTGTGGTGGTCTTGCTCACACCACCTTTGAAATTGCCGATGCTCAGCGTGACGGCTTCAGCCCCCTCTGGCCTGAGACCGTCCTTGCGGTATTCGCGGATCCAGGTACGCGCTTCCGCCAGGCTGAATTCGCGTCGGCTACCCGAAGCATTCAGCTGACCCGCTGGCAAATCGCCCTTGCTCAGGCGATGGCTCAGCGAGCCTTTTTCAATGCCACATTGCGCGGCCAGCTGGCTGAGATTGAAAATTGGTGGCGACTTGCGCGCCGTGGGCGCCAGCATTGCCGAGCGGATCTGCACCATCATGGCGACTGCACGTTCCGCCTGGTCCGCGATGTCCGCCAGCGAAATACTGCGCGGTGCTTTGAATGTGATTCTGTCCAACGTAGGGCTCCCAACAGTTGACGATTCGAAGCCTTGACGCTGAATCGTTGAATGGCCTGCATTTTGTCAACTTATGGCCCTTTAGGAAAGTCTTCTCTTTCCTTGGCTTCTGCCCGAGCTTGCTGTTGAACCGTTCAACACAGTAGGTTGAAGCGGATTCGAGCACCTTGGCTGTTCAAGGAAGTTCAGACCCTTTGAGTTCTTTAAATCCTTTAGGCGGGATATTATCCTTTCGTATCAAAGACTTAGCTCTCTTTGGATGCGTGGATACGGGATGAGCCGGCGGGTTTTCGGGGCCAAATGGAGTGCGCACAGGGCGGAGTGGAGATTCGTCGGGAACCAGCATGCGTGCATGCGGGATTGCCTTGCAAATCGCTGAACGGCTTTGGGCCATGGCTGGTTGGCGGCCGGGATCGGGCTGGCGCCCTCGGCGCATGAGCCCGAACCGGCGGTTCCAGGTGCAGGTTTTCGGGAGAGTGCGTGCTCTTCCCACGCTGGCTGGCCGGGGAAGCCGGGCGGTTGGCGCTGTGGCGCCGCAAACCAGGGCGCTGCGAGCTGTCTGGCAGGTTTCCCGGGCTTGAAAGTAGGTTCAGACCGGTGCCGTCACTGCGCCCTACCCTGCGCATTTGCGCCTGCAGCATTCAGGTGAGACTTTTCAGGAGCTGTTTTTCGGCCTGCTGTCCTGAAAATCCTCCGGTCAGGCCAGCCTGTTGCGCTGATACGGTTTCGCAGTCGGAGGCCGAACTGGCAATGCGTTGGCATGTTCGTGATGCGTCAGGCGTCAGCGCCTGTGTCGCTGAGGTGACGGTATTCAGGACTGAGGTGAATGCCTGACTCACCTGCCGGAGCGCAGGCTAGGGGCCTCGAAACCGTGGTCATTGCCCATGTGAAAGCGCTACTAACATCTACGGTACAGTCCAGACATGAGTGCGCGCGACCGCCCTGCCCCTCCGCCGGATCAGGAAACGGCCCATGCACCTGTGCCGCAGCCGGCCCGCCGGCGAGCCCCCTTGGGTCAAGGCCTGGCCACGCGCGGCTTTGCTGCCGACGCGGTCGGCGCGCCGCCGCTGCGCAAGCCGGTCAACACGCTGGCCATCGTGCCCAAGTCGGCCCGCATCACCTCGCTGGGCCGCAAGGCCTACAACGTGCTGCTGTACGAAGCGCAGGAGCAGGGGCTGGACAAGGACGTGTTCCGCATCCCGCTGGAACGCGTGGTGCGCGGCGTCGATTTCGATTCGAACGATCACGCGCTGATCAAGAAACACTTGCGCGCCATGGTTTCGACCACCGTGGAGTGGCAGTCGCCCACCACCGGCGAAGGGGCGGCCTGGAACGTGTCGGGCTTGCTGGCGCATGCACGCCTGGCCAAGGAGCGCGGGCAGGTCTGGGTGGAATGGTCGTATGCGGTGAACCTGAAGCAGGAACTGCTGGAACCCACGGTGTTTGCCCGGCTGAAACTGGAAGTCATCAGCCAGTTGCGCTCACACGCCGGCATTGCGCTCTACGAGATCTGCACCCGCTACAAGGATGTGGGCCGAACCTCGCGCCAGCACTGGCGCTGGTGGCGGCCGGTGCTGAGCGGCCAGCCCGAGTCCGAACGCACCGCCAAGCTGGAATACCGCATCTTCAAGCGCGACACCTTGAAGCTGGCGATTGCCGAAGTCAGCAGCATCACCGACCTGGAGGTCGAGCTGGTCGAGCACAAGGAAGGGCGCTTCATCAGCGAGATCCAGTTCCTGATCCGCCAGAAGCAGCAGTCGGCCTTGCCGCTGCGCCATCCGCCTGATGCGATCGACCTGAGCCTGGTGGTTCGCGCGCGCGAGCTGGGGGTCGACGAGGACAAGGCGGAGGAGCTGCTGCTGCAGCATGGCACGGAGGCCATGCGCAGCGGCCTGGACCTGCTGGCCAAGCGTGCAGCCTCGGAATTCCCGGGGCCGCTGCGCGACCCTTACCGCTACCTGCGGTCCTTGATGCCCGGCGAAGTGGCGCGGGTCACTGCCGTTGCCGAGGCGAAAAGCGCCCAGGAAAAAGGGCAGGAAAAGGGCAAGGCCAGGCCGGTAACCGATTCAGCATTGGGCAGCCGCCAGTTGCTGACGGCAGGACCGTCGGCGCCTCGCGAACCCGGACGCGAGGCCAGCCGTGAAGGGGAGGGCGTGCCGCGCGGCAGCGAAGGCCGCGAACTGCAGGCCAGGCGCCAGTCGCGCTGGACCGAAGAATGGATACGCCGCCGGCGTGAGCAGGTGGCGGCCGACATTGCCGCGCTGTCTGCCGAGGCCCAGGCTGAACTGGCGGCGGACCTGCTGATCGACATGGAAGCGCGGCAGGTCCATCCGTCGATCCGCAAGCGTCTGCAGACCAGCGGTTGGCAGCATCCGCTGGTCCTGCCGGAAATGTTGCGCTATTTCGCCCAAGGCAGCCTGGGTGACAACTGGGACCAGCCGACACCGCAGCAACTGCTGCAGGTGGCGGCCGAACTGGGTGACGCGGGCTGAAACGCGGCGCAGGCAGGCTTCGAGGCTTTGTCCCCGTCTGAGGTGCGCAAGCCTGTGGACAAACCTGGGAGGGCGCCGCCAAGCCCTTGATTTCACTGACGCTTTGTTCCGGTGCCCGGGAATGCGGCAGCCGTGTGGCCGGCCGAGGCATCTCGTGCGACAGTGGCCATTGCTTTTGCTGCCCACCAAGCCACTGTGTCCGAAGATCAACTCACCCCGCTGCCAGACAGCTTTCTAGCCCTGTATGGTGGTGCGTCCTCGCACCGCGCTCGCCGATTGACGGTGCCCATGGACGAAGTGCGCACTCGCTATGAACTCTGCGAGGACCTGGCCGGCCACCTGGTCAGCAGTGCGCAAGGCCTGCACCATGACGATGGCTTGGCGGAAGACGATGTGCTGCTTCGCTGCCTGCAGGCGCTGCAACAGCCGGCCTCAGGCTTGCAGCCAGGCGAGGGTGCCTGGGTGGTACAGCGCCTGGCCGAGCTCTTGCGCTGGACTTGCCCGGACCTGGCCGCGTCGTCCCGGCATCGTGAATTGAAGTGAGCGCCTGCCTTCATTTGGCTGGGCAGACACCTTCCGTCTCGGCCAGCCAGCGCGACAAGGATTCACCGTCCATGGGCCTGGCGAACAGGTAGCCCTGGCCATAGTCGCAGCCGGCCGCCTGCAGCAGCTGCCGCTGCTCTTCGGTTTCCACGCCCTCGGCCACGACCTTCATGCCCAGTTCGTGGGCCATGCCGATGATGGCCTTGCACAGCGCGATGTTCTTCGACGTGGCCGACAGCCCGCGCACAAACACCTGGTCGATCTTCAGGAAGTCGATGTCGAACTTCTGCAGGTAGGACAGCGACGAATAGCCGGTGCCGAAGTCGTCCAGCGACACCGGCATGCCGGCCTGCTTCAAGTGGGCCAGTTGCTCGAAGACATGGCTGTCCGCCTCCAGCAGCAGGCCTTCGGTGATCTCCACCACCACACACTCGCCCGGTAAGCCCTGGTCGGCCAGGTGCCGGGCCCAGGCCTGCGCGGTGCCGGCAGCGCTGCGGAACTGCACCGGCGACTTGTTGACGCTGATCTGGAACCGCGGGTCGTGCGACACGCGCCAGGCTGCCACCTGCTGCACGGCCTGGCGAAACACCCAGTCCCCGAGTTCGACGATCACGCCACTGGCCTCGGCAATGGGCACGAACAGGCCCGGGCTGACCAGGCCGCGCTGCGGATGCTGCCAGCGCACCAGCGCCTCGGCCTTGTGCACTTCGCCGGTGGCCATATCGACGATGGGCTGGTAGTGCACCCGGAACTGCGCCTCGGCCAGCGCGCTGCGCAAATCGGTCGCCAGCCGCATGCGGGTCTGCGCCGCCTCCTGCAGCGCAGGCGTGAAGTGGCTGAAGCGGTTGCGCCCGCCGTCCTTGGCGGCATAGAGGGCCTGGTCGGCATGCTTGAGCAGCTCGTCTATGACCTGGGCGTCGGCCGGGTAGCAGGCAATGCCGATGCTGGCCGAAATGAAGGCGCGTTCATGTCCCAGCTGGAAGGGCGTGCTCAGGCTGTGGATCAGCTGCTGAGCCACCGCCTCCGCGCGTGCGGCGTCCTGCATCGCCGGCAGCACGACGGTGAACTCGTCGCCGCCCATGCGGGCCACCGTGTCCTTTGGCCCGAGACATGCGCCGATGCGGCGTGCCGCCTCCAGCAGCAACTCGTCACCCTGCGCGTGGCCCAGTGTGTCGTTGACCTCCTTGAAGTGGTCCAGGTCGATGAACATCAGGGCCAGCGTTTGGCCGCCCTCAGCGGCGCGGGCCAGTGACTGCTCCAGCCGGTCGCGCAGCATGCGGCGATTCGGCAGCCCGGTCAGCGCATCAAAGTGGGCCTGCTGCCAGATCAGCGCCTCGGATTCCTTCCAGCGCGTGATGTCGGTGTGCGTGCCGATCATGCGCAGTGGCCGGCCTTGCTCGTCGCGGGCGATCACCATGCCGCGACTCATCACCCATTTCCAGCTGCCATCCTTGCAGCGCACGCGGTGCTCGTGCACATAGCTGGCCGTGCGGCCGGCGAAATGGTCTTCGCGCGCGCGCTCCAACGAGGCCAGGTCATCCGGGTGGGTGCGGCCGTCCATCGCGTCGGCCCGGTTTGGCAGCTCGGCTTCGCTGTAGCCGTACATCTCGCGAAAGCGCCGCGAGAAGATCTCGACGCCGGTTTGCACGTGCCAGTCCCAGACGCCGTCGCCGGTGCTTTCCAGGGCCAGCTTCCAGCGCTCCTCGTTCTCGCGCAGCCGGGCTTCGGTGCGCTTGCGCTCGGTGATGTCGACGATCAGGCCGTAGCGCATCATGCCGTGCTCGTCCTGCTGGGCGCTGGAGGTCTGGAGGTGGATCCACTTCTCGGTGCCGTCGGCCAGCACGATGCGGTACTCCATCTCGATGTCCAGCCCAGCCGCTCGCGAGGCTTGCATTTGCGCCAGCACCCTGTCACGGTCGTCCGGGTGGCGAAAGCGGGCCAGGGCCTGGCTGTCGAGGATCACCTGCTCGGGCTCGATGCCGTAGAGCTCGCGCACGCCGGGGCTGACGTAGAGGAAGCGGTAACTGCCGTCGGATTTCATCCGCAACTGGTAGATCACACCCGGCATCTGTGCGGCGATGCGGCGAAAGCTTTCCTCGTTGACGCGGTGCGCCTCGGCGGCCGCCTTCAGCTGGGCCTGGCTGTTGCGCATCGCGCTCAGCGCGCTGAGCTGGCTTGCCAGTGCGGACTCCAGCCCGGCCAGCAGCGCGGCAATCGCCAGCACCAAGGTGCCGTCTGCCAGGCAGAAGTTGGCGATCATCACCAGCCAGGTGACGAAGTCGACCGAGCTCAGGCCTGGCAGCGGCAGCCATTGGGCCAGCCCGCCCAGGGTCACCAGGCCCAGCACGTTCAGCAGCAAGGCCAGCGCGGCCGTGCGCATGCCGCACAACAGCACCGCCAGCGCCGGCACCACCATCAGGTAGATCAGGTTGACCGGGCCAACCAGGGCCACCAGGCCCATGCCCAGCACGAACACCAAGCCCATCAACAGGTAGGCCCGCCCGGCCAGTGGCCAGTTGCTGCGCCAGCGCAGCAGGGCCAGCAGGCCCAGCAAGCTCGCATCCATCACCGGCACCGGCCACAAGCCATTGCGCCAGGCCAGCCAGGCGCTGGGCAGCGCGATCAAGCTGCCCAGCAGCAGCAGCACGGTCAGCAGCGTGTCCAGCACGCGGGTACGCCAGGCCCGCAGGTCTTGCAGATCGTGCGAAGGGCGGAGCAACAGTCGCAGGACGCGGAACAAATCGAAGCTCCGTAAACAGCCCGGAGGCCGGGGGCGGGCGGACAGCCAACAGCGCATCGCCAGCTGCAAGCATCCTACCGCTGCCTCGCTGCAAGCAAAACGGCCCCGGTGCAGCCATGCACAGAGGCCGAAGATCGGGTTCAGTTGAACGGCAGTTTGGTTGGCAATCTCATGCGAGTGCCCAGCCGGTGAAGACCGGGTGTGGCTCAACCTGCTTGACGTTCTTTCGACAAGCGCCTAGTCTTTTTGACCCACTTCCTCATGGCCCCCATGCAAGAACAGTCCACACGAGCGACGTTTCACGGATTGAATGGCGCAGAGCCTCCTGCCTCGCACGGCGGGCCCAGGCGCTGGATGGTCGCCTTGCTGCTGGCCGTGGCCGCGGGCATGCCGATGCAAGCCGGCGCGGCCGAGTCTGTCGCCGCCGTACCGGCCAGCGCGCCTGCAGGCGACAAGGTCGTCTACCACGTGGGCGACACCGAGTCGCAGGCGCTGCAGGCCTTGCGCAATGTGCGCAACCACCTGGACGCCGACCCGACGGCGCAGATCACCGTGGTTACGCTGGCCACCGGCGTCGACTTCCTGATGGAAGGCGCCAAGGACAAGACCGGCGCGCCTTACGAAGGCCTGGTCGCCGCGCTGCACAACCGCGGCGTGCACTTCGAAGTCTGCGAGATCACGCTGAAGAACCGCGGCCTGTCCAAGGACAAGTTCCTGCAGGAGGCAGACTTCACGCCCTCGGGCGTGGTGCGCCTGGCGAAACTCCAGATCCAGGGCTACGCCTACATCAAACCGTAGATGGGGCACCCGGTCTGGCGAGTACGCCAGCCACCCGCCGGGCGGGTTGCGCAGCCGTCTTGGGGCGGCCCGGCGCCGGCTGCGCTGTCGCGTCGCGGGTTCGATCAGAGCAGCACGGTCAGCGGTGGCAAG
>NZ_VIDT01000179.1 GCF_006519715.1 Ideonella azotifigens | reverse complement strand
GCCGTGACCGGCGCACCCAGCACACCGCGCAGCACCACCAGCGCTGCGCCGCGCCTGAGCCTCGACCAATACCTGCGCAACCGCGGAGGCCAACGATGAGCAGCGCCCTGGCCATCGCCGCGGTCACCGCGACGCTGAAAGACCTGCTGAACGAAGGCCTGCTCAACCACGACCTGTCGTCGATCGGCAGCTTCTCGGTCACCGCCCAGCCGCCGGACCGCATCACCACCGGCAACACCGAGGCCAACCAGCTCAACATCTTTCTCTATCAGGTGACGCCCAACCTTGGCTGGCGCAATGTCGGCCTGCCTTCGCGCGACGGGCGCGGCAACCGCATCACCAACCCGCCCCTGGCGCTCGACCTGCACTACCTCATCAGCGCCTACGGCTCGCAGGATTTCAACGCCGAGATCCTGCTCGGCTATGCAATGCAGCTGCTGCACGAGACTCCTGGCGTCTCGCGCGAACAGCTGCGCATCGTGCTCGGCATCCCCTCGCCGGTGGACGGCAACTTCGTGCCGGGCCGCTTCGGCACGATGTCCGCGGAGGATCTCGCCGATCAGGTCGAGTTGATCAAGATCGCGCCGGTCTACCTGAGTGCAGACGAACTCTCCAAGCTCTGGACGGCGATGCAATCGCGCTACCGGCCGTCGATGGCCTACCTCGTATCTGTCGTGCTGATCCAGGCCGAGGGCGGTGCGCGCGTGGCGCCCCCGGTGCTGCAGCGCGGTGCCGGTGACCGCGGGCCGCAGGCACGGGCTTCGGCGCCACCCTTGCTGCAAGCCGTGCGCAACCCCGCCAACTTGCTGCTGCCGGCCTTGCAGCTTGGCGACGAGCTGAGCTTCGTCGGCAACGGGCTCGCGCGCAGCGGCACGTTGACGGCGCTGTTCACGAACGAGCGGCTGGGCATCGTCAACGAGCTGCCGCTTTCGGGAGCCACCTCGGCCAGCGAACTGCGCGGCCAACTGCCTGATGCTTCCGCGCCCGGTGCGAAGGCAGCATGGGCGACGGGTGTCTACGGCGCAGCCATCCAGGTGGTCGAAGCCGGCCAGCCGAGTTGGACCACGAACAGCGTGCCGGTCGCCATCGCCCCGCGCATCACGGCCGCACCGCTGGCGGCAGCGGCAGGTGCAGGCTTCACGCTCACAGTCACCTGCTCGCCACGGCTTCGCACGCTGCAGGAGCCAGGGCTGCGCCTGATCTTCGGCCAGACCGAGCTGCTGCCAGTGCTGATCGACACCCCTGCCGACCCGGACGCAGCAACGTCGATCCAGTTCACCGTGCCAGCGCTCGACGCCGGCTCGTACCCGCTGCGCCTGCGGGTGGACGGCATCGACAGCCTGCCCATCACCTCGGCCGGTTCACCACCCGTCTTCAGCTTCGACGCCGCACAAACGGTGGAACTGTCATGAGTACAGACACCTGGCTGGACGACAACAACCGCTACCTCGCGGCCTCGCTGCAATGGCTGCGCCTGAAGCTGCGCAGCATGGTGCCGGCCGACACGAGTGCCAAGCCACTGCCCGCGGTGACCGAAGCGATGCCCAGGCCAACAGCAGCGCAACGCTCGTGGTTCGCCCGCAGCGGCGACGCCGGTACGACGGTCTCGCAGTTGCCCTCCGCGATACCGCCGCAGGTCGAGTTCGACCCTGCGAGCAGCACCGTGGCGCTCGAAGGGGCGGCCGAGCAGCGAGCTGCTGCGGCCCAGGCCGACCCACCGCCAGCCTTGCCCTTGCTGGCCCAGCGCCTGGGGCTGAGCGACTTCGAGGCCGACACGCTGCTGCTGTGCGCCGCGTGCGAACTGGACCCGGACATTGGCCGGCTGATCTCGGCAGTCCAGGGGCCAGGGTCACTGCCCCATCCCTCGTTCGCACTGGCCCTGCGGCTGTTCGACGAGCCGAGCTGGGACACGCTGTCGCCCCATCGCCCATTGCGATTCGCCCACCTGCTCGACATCAACCAACCGGGCGCGACACCGCTGACCGCCGCCGCGCTGCGCGCCGACGAACGCATCGTCCATTTCATCAAAGGTCTGAACGACCTCGACGAACGCCTGTCGTCGCTGCTGACCCCCATCAACGAAACCCCTCCCTCACCGCTATCGACCACGCAGCACGATGTGGTGAAAGACCTGCTGCACCAGATGAACGCGCTCGGGGCCGGTGCGCAGCCGGTCGTGATGCTGCTCGGGGCGAACAGCCACAGCAAGCTCGAAACCGCCCGCGCCATCTGCGACCAGCTGGGACGCTACCTCTACCGCCTGCCGATCGAATCATTGCCCGCCACGCGACCCGAGACCGAGCAGTTGGCGCGCCTGTGGCAGCGCGAATGCGCGCTGCTGCCGTTGGCGCTGTACCTCGATGGAGACGACCTGGACGGAACCCAGGCAGAGGGCGCCCACTTGATGCGCTCGTTCCTCGGCCGAGCGCTCGGCATCGTCTTCGTGGCCTTGCGCGAACCGGCCTCGCTGCGCATGGCGCAGGCCCTGACGATCGACATCAACAAGCCGACACCATCGGAACAGCACGCTGCCTGGCTGGAAGCTCTTCAGCCGATGTTGGACGCCGCAGAAGCCGGGCACAGCGCTGCGCGGCTGGCCAGCCAATACAACCTGAACCTGCGCGACATCGGCCGGGCCATGGCACTGGCCCGCGGTGAGTCGACCGAAGGGCTGGCCGACCGGGCGTGGAAGGCCTGCAAGCAGGCCACGCTGCCGCAGTTGAACATGCTCGCACAACGCATCGACGCGCGCGCCACCTGGGACGACCTGGTGCTCGGCGACGAAGCACTGCAGTCTCTGCGGCAAATCACCGCACAGGTCCGCCAGCGCTACCGCGTCTACGAAGACTGGGGCTACGCGAGGAAGATGAACCGCGGGCTTGGCATCAGTGCGCTCTTCTCCGGCGAAAGCGGCACCGGCAAGACGATGGCGGCAGAGGTGATCGCCAACGAGCTGGACCTGGCGCTGTACCGCATCGACCTGTCGGCGGTCGTCAGCAAGTACATCGGCGAGACCGAGAAGAACCTGCGCCGTCTGTTCGATGCCGCGGAAACGGGCGGCGCGATCCTGTTCTTCGACGAGGCCGACGCGCTGTTCGGCAAACGCAGCGAAGTGAAGGACAGCCACGACCGCTACGCCAACATCGAGATCAACTACCTGCTGCAGCGCATGGAGTCGTTCTCGGGCCTGGCAATCCTCGCCACCAACATGCGCAGCGCGCTCGACGCAGCCTTCCTGCGGCGGCTGCGCTTCGTCGTCAACTTCCAGTACCCCGGTTTCGCCGAACGGCGGCGGCTCTGGCAGCAGGTCATCCTGCCGGCCGTGCCGCAAGCCGACCTCGACTACGAGCGGCTCGCCCGCTTCAACCTGTCCGGCGGCAACGTCGCCAGCGTCGCGCTCAACGCCGCCTTCGCGGCCGCGCAGCGCAACACGCCGCTGACGATGCCCTTGCTGCTGTCGAGCCTGCGCGGCGAGTTGCGCAAGCTCGACAAGCCTGTCAATGAGACGGAGTTTCGATGAAGCCCGCCGCTGAGACGGTGCCGAACACGGCGCCTGTGCCGCCGGTTGCGACGTCGGCCGGACCGCAGCTGTCCATGCATGTCGATCGTCTGGTGCTGCACGGATTCCCGTTCTCGCAACACGACGGCACGCGCATCGAGCAAGCCTTCCAGGACGAAGTCCAGCGGCTGGTCATCGCCGGAGAAATGAGGCTTGACAGGCTTGGTGCGCAAGCACTCGACCAACTGCGAGTCGCCGAACTGCGTCTGGATGGAGGCGCAGGACCTGAACAGCTCGGACGGAAGCTGGCTGCAGCGCTGCTGCGGGAGATCGCACCGTGAAGCAGCTCGCGACCCAAGCGCCGGCGGCTTCCACCAGGAATGCCTTCTCGTTGCTCCAGCGCAAGTGCGCTTGCGGCACGCACGGCAGTGGGGGCGAGTGTCACGAGTGCAAGCGCCAGCGTCTGCAGCGCAGGTCACTGTCGATCGGCGCCGTGGACGATCCGCTGGAAGCTGAGGCTGATCACGCCGCGCAGGCCGTGACAGCCCGCGGACGGAATGCACTATCGACGTTCACCCCACCGCGGCTGAGCCGGGCCCCATCGCCCGACAGCACGGCTGGCGGTGCAGCCCCTGCAATCGTGGACCAGGTGCTCTCAAGCCCCGGTCGGGCGCTGGATGCCACGACGCGGGCCTTCATGGAACCACGCTTCGGCAGTGATTTCAGCCACGTGCGGGTACACGACAATGGTCAAGCACAAGCCTCGGCGCGCGCAGTTGACGCCGCCGCATACACGGTCGGTTCCCACATCGTGTTCGGGTCAGGACAGCTTCGACCGCAAACCGAAACAGGCCAGCATCTGCTGGCGCACGAGCTGAGCCATGTACTGCAGCAGAGCGGCAGCGCCGCTGCGGCGCTGCGTCGTCAACCCGCCGTTGGTAAGACCGCGTCGGAGCGCATCAAGGAAGTGCGCGTCCAACAAGACTCGCCGCAACGCGTCACCGCCACCTTGACCGACGGCTCCACGTTCGATGGCGAATGCTCCACCGGCAAGGGCCATTGCTGCTTTGACGACAGTGCCGGTGCCGCCGCCGGGGGCGCCTGCTCGGCCACTCGCTCGAACCAGGTCGGCAACAACTGCACGCCGGTGGGCACCTTCACCGTGACCAAGAAGATCGGCAGCGGCCCGATCCCGTTCTGGACCCAGTTCCACGATGCCAAGTCCGTGGCGCTGCACCAGTACTCGCCAGTGAACGGCGAGCCTCTGTCACACGGCTGTGTGCGACTGCACAGTGCCACCGCGGAGCGGATCTACAAAGGCTCGGTGCCTGGCTACACCAAGGTCATCGTCGAGGGGCTGGCACGACCCAAGTGCTCTGACACGGTGCTGCAGAAGGAATGGAAAGGCGACTTCGACTTGGCCGGCAGCAAGCCAGACGATGGCGAGACCATCCAGGCTGCTTCCGTCAAGAAGCTCAGCAAGCAGGAAATCAAGGCCCGGCAGGACGAGTCGCGCAGCCAGATCCGCGAGGAGCGTCGCGCACTCAAATCTGCGCTGGATGTGGGCGATGCCGGTCTGGATGCCGAAATCGCGGATGTGAAGTCCGGGACCACTGCTGAATCCAAGATTCCACGCTGCGTGCCGGCGCAGACCCAGGAAGAAGCGCAGTTGCCAGCCGCAAAGGGCGCCGGGTTCCTTGATGCCGCAGCAACCAAGACCGCCGCCGATTTCAGCAAGGCGCTGAAGGGCACCTACAACACCGCCGCGGCCGAGAAGGTGGTGAAGAAGTTCGGCGACAAGCTGTGGCAGGACGCCACCACCGCGGCCCGCGGCGGTGGCGCCGGCAGCGACGACCGCCAGCTGTACTGGACGCGGTTGATGCTCAGCTCCGCCCTTCGCGAGTGGAACCCGTTCTGGGCCACAGACGCCGATGCACTGCGCCGGCTGCAAGCGAAGCTGCTGCGGTTGCTGGAGCAGACCTCGCGCGGCATGGCCAGCGCCGACTTCACCGGCGGCAAGGACGACAAGCGCATCCTGGTCAGCGGCTTCGACCCCTTCGGCTTCGCCAGCGGTGGCGACATCCGCCAGAGCAACCTGTCGGGCGCCGCCGCCCTGGCGATGGACGGCGAAACCCTCACCGACGGCAGCACCAGCGCGCAGGTGCAGTCGGTGGTCTACCCGGTGCGCTATGCCGATTTCAACGAGGGCATCGTCGAGAACGTCCTGCGCCCGCACCTCACCGGAGCAAATCCACCGCACCTGGTCATGAGCATCAGCCAGGGCAGCACGCAGTTCGAGCTGGAGGAGTTCGCCGGCCGGCGCCGCTCCACCGACAACTTCAAGGACAACCTGGGCCAGCTCAGCGGTGGCTCGCCCACCAATCCCATCGAGCCGCCAGGCCTTGCGGCCGGCAAGGAGTTCACCAAGACCAACGTGCCCGATGCCACGCTCAAGAGCATGCGCGGGGCGCTGGGTCGCAAGGGCGCGATCAAGGAAGAAACCCAGGTGCAGGACCTGCCCGCTGGCGTGACCGCGCCGCGCAAAACCGATTCGGGACCGCCGAAGGACGCCGGCCCTTCGGTCGAGGGCTCCGGCGGTGGCTTCCTGTCCAACGAGATCTTCTACCGCAACAGCCTGCTCATCGGCAGCTCCGGCTCCAAGGTGCCGACGATCCACCTGCACACGCCGCAGCTTGCGCCCGGCACTGGCGAAAAGTTGCGCAACACGCTGATCGACACCATCCGCAAGGTCCTGCGGGCCGCGCTGGCGAGGATCTGAATGAAAAACCGCAACGCTTCGCGCGGCTTCGACGCCACACCGAACCAGACGCCACGGCAGGCGACCATCCGGCGCAAGGCAACCGGCGTCGCGCAGAACATGGCCCCACAGGTGAATGACGTATTGAATTCACCTGGCGTGCCTTTGGATGCAGCGACGCGTGCCTACATGGAACCGCGCTTCGGCCAGGATTTCAGCACCGTGCGTGTCCATACCGATGAGCACGCCGCTGCCTCGGCGCGCGCGCTGGACGCACTTGCATACACCGCTGGCAGCGAAGTGGTGTTCGGTGCCGGACAGTTCGCACCGCACACCGCACAAGGGCAGAAGCTGCTTGCGCACGAACTGGCGCATGTCGCACAACCGCGGGCATCGGGTGCCGCGATCAGCCAACCCGGCGACGCCAGCGAACGCGAAGCAGACCGCGCGGCCGGTGTCGTTGCTGCCGGTGGCGTGGCATCCGTCGGCGCCACAGCGGGGGCGGCGCTGCAGCGCCAGCCGGCGGGTGACAGCGCACTGGATTTCAAACCGCTGCCGCCACTGACCGGAAGCAAGGGCCTGCTCGACAACGCCTCGCCGCTCCTCGCCGCGGCTGTCGGTTCAACCACGTTGGAGGGTTTCGACACTGGCAAGTCTGCACTCAAGCCTGATCACCACAGGCAGCTGGAGTCGACCGCCGCCAACATCAAGACCTTGCTCGATCAGTACCCGTTGTCCACGGTGACCGTCACTGGTTACGCCGACACCGTCGATGCCGAGCCCAAGAATCTCGCACTGGGCGAGGCACGCGCCGCAACCGTTAAACAGATGCTTGTCGATCTGGGCATCGCCGAAGCGATCGTCACCGCCAACAGCAAAGGTGAAGGCCCGCCACAGGCGGTGAAAACCAAAGACGAGACGCCGAACGCGCGGAATCGGCGCGTCGAAGTACGGTTTCACCCGAAGAAGTCCGGGTTGGCGCCATTGGTATCGCCACAGCTGACCTTGAATCCGCCGACCGCGCCGGGCAAGCAGGGAGAAGGCGATCCACCGATCAAGGCGCCATTCAATCCGTTTCCGCCGCGGCCTTCCGACATCTTCGATGACGGGCCCCGGCCGCCATTCCGCCCCAAGCAGCCGGACTTCTTCAAACCGATTCCGCCGGCACCCAAGGGCAGCCAGCCGTCGTCACCGCTCGACGTGATCGGCAAGAAGGTCATCGACCCGGTGGTCGATGCCGTGGCCGGATTCCTGCCCAAGGCAGCGCGCGACAAGATCAAGGACGCTGCGCGCAGCGGCGTGAAAGCCGGCGTCGCCAAAGGCGCGCGGGCAGCGGCAGAAGCCCAGGGCGTGAAAGATCCAGAGGCCCTCGACGCCATCGAAAAGGCGACCGAGGCCGCCATCCAGGAGAAGGGGCAGGCACGGCCATGAACGCTCCCCATGTCATCGACGGCGGGAACTGCTCCCGCGTGGTCCCCGTCATCTCAACCAGCACCGGTGCGGGCTCATGAACCAGCACGCCACAGCTTCAACAAAGGCCGCAAACTCCCCGGATGGCGGCGCGATGCGGCTCCAGCGCAAGTGCGCCTGCGGCACGCACGCGTCCGGTGGCGAGTGCTCGGAATGCAAGCGCCAGCGCCTGCAGCGCAAGGCAACACGGGCACGTGCGAACGACGAAGTCCCGTCGATCGTGAGCGAGGTGTTGAACAGCGGTGGTCACCCGCTGGACGAATCCGCGCGCAGCGACATGGAGCAGCATTTCGGTGAAGACTTCAGCGCAGTGCGCGTGCACACCGATGCCATCGCGGCACGGTCAGCTCAGGCAGTGAGCGCGCTGGCCTACACGGTCGGCCGCAACGTGGTGTTCGCGAGCGGGCAATACGCACCGCGATCACCGGCCGGCCGCGGCCTCCTCGCGCACGAGCTGACCCACGTGGTGCAGCAGCGTTCCATCGGCACCATGACGCAACGGCTCGAGCTCGGCCCGACGGGCGACGCCCTCGAACATGAAGCCGATCGCAATGCAGCCGCGATCAACGCATTGCCGCTGGGCAGCGTGGCAGTACAGCAGCGCAGCAGCGCGCCGCGCCTGTCACGCGCCAGCGCCGCCGCACCAGACGCAGCATTGCTCACGCGTCAACTTGGCCACGTACCACGCTCCGGTTTGCAGTTCTTTCCCGACACGGTCACTGACACGGCGGTCGGGCCACCGGATGTACGCGGCGGTCTGCTGAGCGCAGGTGCGCCTCAGCTCAACGTGATCGTCGGTGAGAACCAGACCCTGCACACCTTGGCGATCGAGCTGCTGCCACTGTGGCTCACCGCCACACCCTTTACGCCCCCCGGGGCGGCGGCGCCGTTGCCGCTAGACATCATCACAGCCGAAGAACTCGCACGGGCATTGCTCGTGTTCAATCAGACGTATCTGCCGGTCCCGGCCATGACCCGTTGGCGCTCGGGCTTGCGCTTTCCGCTACCGGTGCGCATTGACGAGGCCACCAACACCGGGATCCTGCATCCGCTCAACATCCGCGCGCTGGCTTCGGGCTTCGATGTCGCCTGGCTACCGCAGCTCGACCAGCGCGCCGGCTCCACCGCCGCGC
>NZ_VIDT01000178.1 GCF_006519715.1 Ideonella azotifigens | reverse complement strand
CTGGTGCTTTGCGCCGCCTGGCTGGCGCTGACTGCTGCGCGGGCCCGCGGCTTGAATTTCATCCTGTCCTGCTTCTGCGTGGTCTGGATGGCCGACATTGCGGCCTACTTCGGTGGGCGTGCCTTCGGCCGCCACAAGCTGGCGCCGGCCATCAGTCCCGGCAAAAGCTGGGAAGGTGTCTGGTCCGGCATGCTGGGCGTGCTGGTGCTGGGCGTGTTGTGGATGCAACTGGAGCCCGTCTGGTTCGGCAGTGCCAGCAGCGTCTTTGCCCAGCTCTGGGCGCGCTTGGGTTGGCTGGGCTGGCCGGTGGCGCTGGTGTTCCTGTCCGCGCTCAGCGTGATGGGCGATCTGGTGGAGTCGATGGCCAAGCGGGCCGTGGGCGCCAAGGATTCCAGCGCCTTGCTGCCTGGGCATGGGGGCATCCTGGACCGTGTGGATGCCTTGCTGCCGGTGTTGCCGGCCATCATGGCCTTGACCAGCTTTTGAGCAGTCCTTTCACGCCGCGCCGCGCCGTCCCGCGATGGCGCAGACTGTGATGTCGGCCTCTTACGTTTTGACGGACTTGTCCATGACCACTCGCCAGCGTCTTTGCATTCTGGGCGCCACCGGTTCGATCGGGACCAGCACCCTGGACGTGGTGGCGCGCCACCCCGATCGTTTCGAGGTCGTCGCCCTGACCGGCCATGCGCGGGTGCCTGAGTTGCTTGCGCAGCTGCGCCAATGGCAACCACGCTTCGCGGCGATGAGCGACCCGGCTGCTGCGGCCGAATTGCGCCGGCAGGTGCGAGAAGCCGGTTTGCCAACCGAGGTGCTGGAAGGCCCGCAGGCGCTGGTCGAGCTGGCCGCGCACGAAGACGTGGACAGCGTGATGGCGGCCATCGTCGGCGCTGCAGGTTTGCCGGCCTGCATGGCCGCTGCACTGGCCGGCAAGCGCCTGCTGCTGGCCAACAAGGAAGCGCTGGTGGTGGGCGGTGCGCAGTTCATGGCCGCCGTGCGGCAGGGCGGTGCGCAATTGCTGCCGATCGACAGTGAACATTCGGCCATCTTCCAGTGCCTGCCGGAAGACCGCGGCACCTGGGCCCAGCGCATTGATCACATCGTGTTGACGGCATCCGGCGGGCCTTTCCGCCAGCGCGACCCGGCCAGCCTGGCCGACGTGACGCCGGACCAGGCCTGCGCGCACCCGAACTGGGTCATGGGCCGCAAGATTTCGGTCGACTCGGCGACGATGATGAACAAGGCGCTCGAAGTGATCGAGGCGCGCTGGCTGTTCGACCTGCAGCCCGAGCAGGTGCAGGTGGTGATCCATCCGCAGAGCATCGTGCACTCGATGGTGGTCTGCCGCGACCAGTCGGTGCTGGCGCAAATGGGCACGCCCGACATGCGCGTGCCCATTGCCTACGGGCTTTCCTTCCCCGCGCGCATCGCCTCCGGCGCCCAAGCCTTGAACTTCCTGAGCCTGCCGCCCTTGACCTTCGAGGCGCCGGAGCGCAGCCGCTTTCCCGGCCTGTTCCTGGCCTGGGACGCGCTGCGGGGGCCGCACGGCAGCACTGCCGTGCTGAACGCGGCCAATGAGGAGGCGGTGGCGGCCTTCCTGGACGGCCGGCTCGGCTTCAACGCCATCCACCAGGCCAATGCGGCAACGCTCGAAGCCTTGCCACCCAAGCTGGACCTTCAGGCGCCTGTCGAGGCCCTGCTGGCGCTGGACCAGGAAGCGCGCGCTGTGGCTCGGGCTGTCATTGCGACTCTGCAACGCTGAGGCGGACTGAGATGGGCTATTACTTCGTTGGCATCGTGTTGATGCTGGGCATCTTGATTCCCATCCATGAGTACGGCCACTACCGTGTCGCTCGATGGTGGGGTGTGCGGATTCATCGGTTTTCGATTGGCTTTGGTCCCGTGCTATGGCGGCGGCAGGCCGGTCCGGATGCCACGGAGTTCACCCTTTCTGCGCTGCCGCTGGGTGGCTATGTGAGGATGTTGGACTCGAGAGAAGGGCCGGTTGCCCATTCGGAGCTAGGGCGTGCTTTTGATCGGCAGCCTTTGAGGGCGCGCATCAGCATTGTGCTGGCCGGACCGCTCGCCAATCTGGCGCTCGCCGTGCTGCTCTACGCTGCCGTCGGCTGGCTGGGCAATGAGGAGCCGCGGGCGGTCTTGGCTACGCCGCCTGCCAACAGTCTTGCCGAAAAAATTGGCTTGCAGGCTGGTGATCAGGTCGTGGCGGTATCGCGTGGTGGCCAGGTGTGGCGTGAACTTAGCGCGATGAGCGAACTGCAGTGGGCGTTGATGCAGGCGCTGTTGGACGGCCAACCGCTTCAGTTGCAGGTGGCCAACCAACAAGGCGAACGTCGTCGTACGCTGACGCTACCGCTTGATCAATTCGCAGGGCAGGAGCCGAGTGTCGATGTGCTTCGACTGGTGGGCATAGGCGCACCATTTCGCGAACCGATGATCGATGCTGTTCTGCCAGGCGGCGCAGCAGCGCAGGCCGGTCTTCAGGCGGGCGACCGCGTGCTGAGCATCGATGGCGAATCCATTCGGGATGCCCAGATGTTGCTGGACCGGATCAGGGGCGCGGGAAGCCTCACGGTGCCCGTCATGCAATGGCAGGTCGAGCGAGCCCAGCAACGGGTGTTGTTGGTGGTCGAGCCGCGCAAGGTGACTGAAGCGGGTCGCACGATTGGTCGCATTGAGGCGCAGGTGGGTGCGCCGGAGTCGACAACGCTCGTGCAACTGGGCTTCTGGGATGGCTTGAGTGCTGGTTGGACGCGCACTGGCGAAATGGCCTGGACCAGCTTGCGCATGCTTGGGCGCGTGGCGACTGGACAAGCTTCTTTACGCAATATCAGCGGGCCGTTGACGATGGCCGACTACGCAGGGAAGGCGATCAAGCGCGGGCTGGTTTACTACCTGGCCTACCTGGCCTTCGTCAGCGTCAGCCTGGGCGTGCTCAACCTGCTGCCGCTGCCGATGCTCGACGGGGGGCACCTGATATATTATCTTTTTGAGGCGGTGACCGGCAGGCCGGTGTCCGACCAGTGGCTCACGTGGCTGCAACGTGGCGGTGCGCTGGTGCTGCTGTTGATGATGTCCATCGCCCTATCCAACGACGTGGCCCGCTTCCTGGGCCTGCAGTGACACTCCTCCCGATGCGATTTTCCCCTCTAGCAAGTTTCTTGCGGCCGGTGCCGGCCTGCGTGGCTCTGATGGCCGCGGGCTTCGCGCAAGTCAGCCTGGCTGTCGAACCTTTCGACATTCGCGACATCCGCGTCGAAGGCTTGCAGCGCAGCGACCCGGGCAGCGTGTTCGCTGCCTTGCCTTTCCGCGTTGGCGACGCCTACAACGATGACAAGGGCGCTGCGGCACTGCGAGCCTTGTTTGCCACCGGCCTGTTCAAGGACGTGCGCATCGAGCTCGATGGCAAGGTCGTGGTGATCATCGTCGATGAGCGTTCGTTCATCGCATCGGTCAACTTCAGCGGCCTGAAGGAGTTCGACAAGGACACCCTCGCCAAGGCGCTGAAGGACAACGGCATTGCAGAAGGCCAGCCGTACGACAAGGCCGTGATCGATCGCGCCGAGCAGGAAATCAAGCGCCAGTACCTGTCGCGCAGCCTGTACGGTGCCGAAGTCGTGACCACCGCGACGCCGGTGGGCGGCAACCGCGTGGACATCACCTTCAACGTGACCGAAGGCAGCGTTGCGAAGATCGGCGACATCCGCATCCTCGGCACGCACGCCTTCTCCGAGTCCACGCTGCTGGGCCTGATGGACCTGACCACTGGCGGCTGGCTGACCTGGTACACCAAGTCCGACCGCTATGCCCGCACCAAGCTCAATGCCGACCTGGAAAAGATCCGCTCGTACTACCTGAACCGCGGCTATCTGGAGTTCGACATCACTTCGTCCCAGGTGACGATCTCGCCGGACAAGCAGAACATCGACATCTCGGTCACGGTCTCCGAAGGCCAGCCCTATGTGGTGGCAGGTGTGCGGCTGGAAGGCGAGTTCCTGGGCCGCGAAGCCGACTTCCGCAACCGTGTCGTGGTTCGGCCCGGCGAGGCCTATCGCGGGGACGATGTGACCGCCACGACGCGGCTGTTCACCGATCTTTACGCCAGCTACGGCTACGCTTTCGCCAAGGTCGAATCGCGGCCGGAGATTGATCGCAAGACCGGCCAGGTCGTGCTGGTGCTGCAAGGTGCGCCAGGCCAGCGTGTGAATGTTCGCCGCGTCAACATTGCCGGCAACTCCATCACCCGCGACGAAGTCATTCGCCGCGAGTTCCGGCAGTTCGAAGGTGCCTGGTACGACGGCAACAAGATCAAGCTCTCGCGCGACCGTGTCGAGCGACTGGGCTTCTTCAATGAGGTGACGGTCGAGACCAACGAGGTGCCGGGTTCGCCCGACCAGGTCGACCTGGTGATCACCGTGACCGAAAAGCCGACCGGCAGCCTGCAGTTGTCTGCCGGCTTCTCCAGTGCTGACCGGCTCTCGCTGAGTGCGTCGATCCGCAAGGAAAACGTCTTCGGCAGCGGCAACTACCTCGGCTTCGACATCAACACCAGCAGGTCCAGCCGAAGCCTGTCGGTCAGCACGGTGGACCCGTACTTCACCGATGATGGCGTGTCGCGTGCCATCGAGGTGTACTACCGAACCTCCAAGCCAATCAACAGCCGGGGCGACAAGTTCGAGCTGGCCACGCCGGGTGCCTCGATCCGGTTTGGTGTGCCGTTTACCGAGTTCGATACCGTGTTCTTTGGCGTCGGCGGTGAAGAGACCGTCATTGGCACCTCAGAGGGCCTGCCGCTGAGCTACACCAAGTACGTCGACACCTTTGGTCGCTACAGTTGGGCCACGCCGCTGACGGTGGGCTGGGCGCGGGAAGAGCGCGACAACCCGGTGTCGCCGACACGGGGTCAATACAAGCGCATCAACCTGGACTTGAGCCTCATCGGCGACGTGCGGTACGCGCGCCTGAACGGTCAGATGCAGCACTTCATGGCCGTGCCGTATTTCCCCAAGCTCACCTTGGGCCTGAACGGTGAAATTGGGTATGGCGCAGGGCTGGGTGGTTTGCCTTATCCCACTTTCAAGAATTTCTATGGTGGCGGCCTCGGTTCAGTCCGTGCCTTCGAGCCGAATTCGCTGGGCGACGTGGACGTCACCGGCGTCTACAACGGCGGCAACAAGCGCCTGAACCTGAATGCGGAAATGTATTTCCCGGTGCCAGGCACCGGAAACGACAAGAGCTTGCGCATCTTCACGTTTGCGGACGCTGGCAATGTGTGGGGCGACCACGCAGGCACCGTGACGCAGCAAGACCGTGATCGTGGCCGCACAGGCAGCCTCACCGACATCCGCGCCTCTGCCGGTTTTGGCCTCAGCTGGATCTCGCCTGTGGGCCCATTGAAGATGAGTTACGGCACGCCTTTGCGTTCTTTCAGCGGGGATAAAATCCAGCGCTTCCAGTTTCAGATCGGAACGGCCTTTTGATGATGACTTCGCTTTTGAAATCCCTGTTGGCCGCCGTGGCCCTGTGCGCTGCGCTGGGTGTGTCCGCGCAGGAGCTGAAGATCGGCTATGTCAATGGCGAGCGGGTGCTGCGCGAAGCCACGCCGGCGAAAGCGGCCCAGGCCAAGCTGGAAGCCGAGTTCAAGAAGCGGGAAACCGAGCTGAACGACGTTGGCACCAAGCTGCGCGCCGCGATGGACAAGCTGGACAAGGACGGACCGACATTGCCCGAGGCTGAGCGTAGCCGCCGCCAGCGTGACCTGTCCGACCAGCAGCGCGACTTCGACCGCAAGCGCCGCGAATTGCTGGAAGACCTGAACCAGCGCAAGAACGAAGAGCTTGCCGCGGTGACCGAGCGCGCCAGCAAGGTCATCAAGCAGATCTTCGAACAGGAAAAGTACGACCTGATCCTGCAGGAAGTCGTGTTTGCAGGCCCGCGAGTGGACATCACCAAGAAGGTGATCGACGCGTTGAACGCCGGCAAGTGAATTGCGGCGGCACGAACAATGAACCAAATGCCGGGTGCGACCGCTCCGGTCCGCCTGGCAGAGATTGTTCAGGCCCTGGGCGGTGAATTGGTGGGCGATGCAGCGCTGGAGATCCGGCGCATCGCCTCATTGGAGGCGGCTGACGCGCACAGCATCAGCTTTCTGGCCCAGGCCCGTTTGCGGGCCTTGCTGGACACGACGCAGGCAGGCTGCCTGATCGTGCGGGCCGACCTGAGCGAGGCGGCTCAGGCCCGCGGTGCGGTGATCGTCACCGCCGATCCCTACCTCTACTATGCCCGGCTGTCACGCTGGTGGGCTGAGCGCCGCCGTGCCGCGGTCAAGACCGGCGTGCACGCCAGCGCCGTGATCGGTGAAGGCGTGCGGCTGCATCCCACGGCGAGCATTGGCCCGCAAGCGGTGATCGACGACGGTGCGTTCATTGGCGAAGGCGTGATCATTGGCGCGCACTGCCATGTGGGCGCTGCGGCCGTGATCGGCGCACACACCCGCCTGGCCGCGCATGTGGTATTCGCCGAGGCCTGCCGCATCGGCGAGCGAGGCATGCTGCAAAGCGGCGCGGTCGTCGGCGGAGACGGTTTCGGTTTTGCGCCGTTCGAAGGGCGCTGGGAAAAGATCGAACAGCTTGGCACGGTGCAGATCGGCGACGATGTCGACATTGGCGCCAACACCTGCGTGGACCGTGGCGCGTTGGACGACACGGTGCTGGCCAATGGCGTGAAGCTGGACAACCTGATCCAGATCGCCCACAACGTGCGCATTGGCGAACACACGGCCATGGCCGCCTGCGTGGGCGTGGCCGGCAGCGCGCGCATTGGCGCCCATTGCCTGATCGGTGGTGCGGCGCTGATCCAGGGCCACATCGAGATCGTCGACCATGTGCAGGTATCGGCCGGCAGCTTCGTGATGCACTCGCTGCGCCAGCCGGGTCATTACAGCGGCATCTTTCCGATCGATACCAACGCGAACTGGGAAAAGAACGCAGCCACGCTGCGCCAGTTGTATACCCTCAGAAGTCGCGTGCGCGCGCTTGAACAGCAGAACAAGACACCATGACCCCGACGATGGACATCCACGAGATCCTCAAGCGCCTGCCGCACCGTTACCCCATCCTGCTGGTCGACCGCGTGCTGGAGATGGAAAAGCACGTTCGCATCAAGGCGCTGAAGAACGTGTCGATCAACGAGCCGGTGTTCCTGGGCCACTTCCCGCACCGCCCGGTGATGCCGGGCGTGTTGATCCTGGAAGCCCTGGCCCAGGCGGCTGCGCTGCTGTCCTTCGCGTCCAACGATGTCGATCCAGGTGACGACATGGTGGTGTATTTCGCCGGCATCGATGGCGCCCGTTTCAAGCGGCCGGTCGAGCCGGGCGACCAGTTGATCCTGGAAGCTTCCATCGAACGTGTGAAGTCCAGCATCATCAAGTACAAGGCCCGCGCGACGGTGGACGGCGAGCTCGCCGCCGAGGCCGAGCTGATGTGCACGATGCGCAAGATCTGCTGAGTCCGCCATGACGCAGATCCACGCCACTGCGCTGGTGGACCCGGCGGCCGAGCTGCATGAGTCGGTGCAGGTGGGAGCCTACAGCCTGATCGGCCCGCATGTGCGCATCGGTGCCGGCACGGTGATCGGCCCGCACTGCGTGATTGAAGGTCACACGACCATCGGCGAGCAGAACCGCTTCTTCCAGTTCAGCTCCATCGGCGCGGTGGCGCAGGACATGAGCTATGCCGGCGAACCGGCGGCGCTGGAGATTGGCGACCGCAACACGGTGCGCGAGTTTTGTACCCTCAACCTCGGCACGGCCAAGGAAGATGGCATCACCCGCATTGGCTCGGACAACTGGATCATGGCCTATGTGCACGTGGCCCATGATGTGCGCCTGGGCAGCCACAACGTGCTGGCCAACGGCGTCACGCTGGCCGGCCATGTGCATGTGGGTGACTGGGTGACGATTGGTGGCCTCAGTGGCGTGCTGCAGTTCGTGCACATCGGCTCGCAGGCGATGGTCGGGTTCCAGGCCCATGTCTCGCAGGATGTGCCGCCCTTCATGACGGTAGACGGCAACCCGCTGGTGGCTCGCGCGGTCAACCTGACCGGCCTGCGTCGCCGTGGCTTCAGCAACGAGCGCACCACGGTGATCCGGCAGCTGCACAAGCTGCTGTACCGCTCGTCGCTGACGCTGGAGCAGGCCGTCGAAGGCATGACGGCGCTGAAAGGCCTGCGGCCCGAGGCTGATGCTGACATCGACACGATGCTGGACTTCCTCGCGGCCGCCAAGCGCGGCATCGTGCGCTGAGCGCCGGCCCGCACCCATGACGAACCCGGCCCCGCGCCTGGCAATGGTGGCCGGCGAAGCTTCTGGCGACCTGCTGGCCAGCCTGCTGCTCAAAGGCCTGCACGCACGCTGGCCAGGCACGCAGGCGACCGGCATTGGCGGGCCGCGCATGATTGCCGAGGGCTTCAGTGCCTGGTGGCCCAGCGCCAAGCTGTCGGTGTTCGGCTACGTGGACGCCTTGATGCATTTGCGCGAGTTGCTGCGCATCCGCAGCCAGTTGCGCGAGCGCCTGCTGGTCGAGCGGCCGGACGTCTTCATCGGTGTCGACGCGCCCGATTTCAACTTCGGCCTGGAGACTGCATTGCGAGCCGGTGGCCTGCGCACGGTGCACTTCGTCTGTCCGTCGATCTGGGCCTGGCGCGGAGAGCGCGTCAAGAAGCTGGCCGCCGCGGCGGACCATGTGCTGTGTCTGTTCCCGTTCGAGCCAGCGCTATTGGCCGAACACGGCGTGGCCGCGACCTTCGTAGGCCATCCGCTGGCCGACCTGATTCCGCTGGCGCCGCCAC
>NZ_VIDT01000177.1 GCF_006519715.1 Ideonella azotifigens | reverse complement strand
GCGCGCGAACTCGGCGACCACGTCGCCTTGCGACATCGGGTTTTCGCTGATGCCCAAGGTCACGCCGGTCTCCCAGCGGCCATTGATGAACAGCTTCAGCGTTGCTTGCATGGCAGCGGCGCGCTCAGCTCGCTTGGAAGAAGCGGCGGGCGCTGCCGGGCGTGGCAACGAGGTCCGGGAATCGGCACATCGACGAGGTCTCCTGCATCTGGCGGCCGGGCAAATCGCCCTGGTCGCAGTGGTCTTGTTTGGCGCGCATGGTACGAAGCTGAGCGATATCTTTCTAATAGATTTACAAGCAGCATCCATATACGATCTGGCATATGTCCTCGTCGACCAACTACACCCACTGGTTCATCCGCGCGCGCCTGAAGACGCGCCAGCTGCTGCTGCTGGTGGCAATGGAGGAAGAAGGCAACATCAACCGTGCAGCACAGGTGCTGAACATGACGCAGCCGGCCGCGTCCAAGCTGCTCAAGGAACTGGAGGACATGCTGGAAGTACAGCTGTTCGACAGGTTGCCGCGCGGCATGCGGCCGACCTGGTACGGGGAAACCATGATTCGCCACGCGCGCATGGCGCTGGCCAATCTGTCGCAGGCACACGACGAGATCGAGGCGCTGAAGGCCGGCCGCTATGGCCAGGTCAGCGTGGGCGCCATCACCTCGCCCGGCATGAGCCTGCTGCCGCCGGCCGTGGCGCTGGTCAAGGAAGAGCACCCCAGCCTGCGCATCTCCTTGCAGATTGAAACCAGCGACGTGCTGATGGAGCGTTTGCAGCAAGGCAAGCTGGAGATGGTGATCGGCCGCTTGTTCGAGCGGCACGACAAGTCGGACCTGCGCTACGAGGCGCTGGTCGAGGAACCGGTCTCGGCCGTGGGCCGGCCCGGCCATCCGCTGCTCAACGTACAGCGGCTGACACTGCGCGACCTGGTGGGCGCAGGCTGGATCGTGCCGGCCGCCGGCAGCGTGCTGCGCCACCGCTTCGAGCTGATGTTCCAGGAAGAAGGGCTGGACGCGCCGGTCAACCTGGTGGAGACCAGCGCGCTGCTGTTCATGACCAAGATGATGCAGCAGAGCGACCTGCTGGCCGTGGTGGCGACCGACGTGGCGCGCTACTACGCCGAACACGGCCTGTGCGCGGTGCTGCCCATCCAGCTGCCCTGCAAGATGGACGCGTTTGGCCTGATCACCCGCACCGACCGGCTGCTGTCGCCGGCAGCCAAGGTGATGCTGCGCGCGCTGAAGAGCACCGCGCTGGCGATCTACGGCACCCAGTTCGACCTGACCGGGCTTGAGTAAGCGAAACACCGGCTTCCGCCATGCCCTTGCGCGTTTCGTTAGATTCGTTGGTTTCGTTAAATTCGTTTAGATAAACTGCGGCTGTTGCAAGCCACCGGAGCCATCAACATGAACACCGCAGATTCCACAGACAAGGTTCGCTCTTCGCCCGGCACAGCTGCAGAGGCTGCGGGTTTGGCCTACCGTGCCCTCGCGGCCGCAGAGCACCGCGACCAACCGGTGTACATCGTGATGGCGTCCGAAGCTGGCCTGTCTCCGAGCATTCAGCTGCCGCCCGAGGCACTGGCAGCGATCGAGGACGTGCTGCGCGCGATGAGCCAGGGGCTGGAAGTGGCCGTGATTCAGGCACCTCAAGAGCTGTCCACCCAAGACGCTGCCAACTATCTGAATGTCTCCCGGCCCTTCATCGTGAAGGAAATCGAGGCCGGCCGCCTGCCTTGCCGGAAGGTTGGCACGCACCGCCGCATTGAGTTCTCCGAACTGATGAAGTACGCCGCCAAGATGCGGACGGACCGCGACAAGGCACTCGACGACCTGGCAGCAAGTTCGCGCGAACTGGGACTTGAGTACTGATGGTGATCGCGCCCACGCGGCTGGCACCGGTGATACTCGACGCTTGCGTCATGTACCCCATCGTGATCTCGGATGCGCTGCTGACCCTGGCCACTGCAGGCTTGCTCGTGCCGAAGTGGACTGCTCAGATCGATGCGGAGTGGACCCGCAATCTGGCACGAGACAATGGAAAACCCGCGGGCTTCTATGATCGGCGCCGCGACGCCGCCCGCAGAGCAGTACCCGATTGGGAAGTGCCCGCAGCGCAATGGACTCCGCACCTTGACGGGCTCCGTCTGCCCGATCCCGGCGACCGCCACGTGCTCGCTGCAGCCATTGCTGCCGCTGCCAGTTGCATCGTCACGGCAAATCTGAAAGATTTCCCGCAGCAGCTTTTGAACGTGCACGGGATTCGCGCAGTCCATCCCGACGACTTCCTCGTTCAACTGCTGGCGACCCATGCAGCGCAAGCGCTGGCGGCTTTCAAAATCCAGCGCACACGGCTCGCCAATCCACCCCTGACGCCCGAGGAATTTGCCACCGCCTTCGCCCGCGCCGGTCTGGGCAAAACTGCCGAGCGGCTTCGCGAGAGCGCGGCGCTGATCTGACAGCGCACCCAGCGCGGGGCCTGCGTTGTCAATCCGCCGTCCGCGACGAACTCCTACTCCTGCGCGGTGCACATCTTGCCGTCGTCCGACGCCCGGAACAGCACCATCGTCGCGACATCTTCCGGCTGCAGCCCGTCGGGCATGCACTGATTCTGGGCCAGCATGGCCTCGTCCTCGGCCGACATCCACGCGTCACACGGCAGGCTGGCGTAGCGGGTGGCGGTGGCTTGTTCGGAAGGGCCAGGCGGCGGGGCTCATGCACTGAGCGCCCAAAGCTATGTCAAAACGGATATGAATGAGGCTTCATTCTTTATTTTTCCTATATCAGTTTGCGGGGATAGGATGCGCCGCGTCAAGCTCAGGAGACAAGATCAATGGACAGCAAAAAGAAGCCCGTCCGCCGTAGCCAGGGTTGGTTTGGCCGGCAGGACCGGGACGGTTATGTGCATCGCAGCTGGATGAAGAACCAGGGCTACCCGGACGACCTGTTCGACGGCCGGCCCATCATCGGCATCTGCAACACCTGGAGCGAACTCACGCCCTGCAACGGGCACTTCCGCGAGCTCGCGGAGTTCGTCAAGCGCGGCGTGTACGAGGCCGGCGGCTTCCCGCTGGAGTTCCCGGTGATGTCCCTGGGCGAGACCCAGCTGCGCCCCACCGCGATGCTGTTCCGCAACCTGGCCAGCATGGACGTGGAAGAGTCGATCCGCGGCAACCCGATCGACGGCGTGGTGCTGCTGATGGGCTGCGACAAGACGACACCGTCGCTGATGATGGGCGCGGCCAGCTGCGACCTGCCGACCATTGGCCTGTCCGGCGGCCCGATGCTGAACGGCAAGTTCCGCGGCCAGGACCTGGGCTCGGGCACCGGCGTCTGGCGCATGAGCGAGATGGTGCGCGCGGGCGAGCTGTCGCAGGAAGAATTCACCGCGTCCGAGAGCTGCATGCACCGCTCCAAGGGCAGCTGCATGACCATGGGCACGGCCTCGACGATGGCCTCCATGGTCGAGGCACTGGGCATGTCCCTGCCCGAGAACGCCGCCATTCCCGCGGCCGACACGCGGCGCAACCGGCTGGCGCAGCTGACCGGCAGGCGCATTGTCGAGATGGTCAAGCAGGACATCCGCATGTCGCAGATCCTGACCCGGGAGGCCTTCGAGAACGCGATCCGCACCAATGCGGCCATTGGCGGCTCGACCAACGCGGTGATCCACCTGCTGGCCATTGCCGGCCGCATGGGCGTGGAGCTGAAGCTGGAAGACTGGGACCGCCTGGGCGCGGAGATCCCCTGCCTGGTCAACCTGCAGCCGTCCGGCCACTACCTGATGGAAGACTTCTGCTACGCTGGCGGCCTGCCGGTGGTGATGAAGGAAATCAGCTCGCTGCTGCACCTGGACCAGCCCACCGCCAACGGCAAGACCATTGGCGAGAACATCGCCGAGGCCCAGTGCTGGAACCCCGAGGTCATCAAGACCATGGTCGAGCCCTTCAAACCGGCCGCCGGCATCGCGGTGCTCAAGGGCAACCTGGCGCCCAATGGAGCCGTCATCAAGCCTTCGGCCTCCTCGCCGCACCTGCTCCAGCACCGCGGCCGCGCGGTGGTCTTCGAGAACATCGAGGACTTCCACGCGCGCATCGACGATGACGCGCTGGACATCGACGAACACTGCGTGATGGTGCTGAAGAACTGCGGCCCGCGCGGCTACCCCGGCATGGCCGAGGTCGGCAACATGCCGCTGCCGCCCAAGGTGCTGAAGAAGGGCATCACCGACATGGTCCGGATCTCGGATGCGCGCATGAGCGGCACCGCCTACGGCACCGTGGTGCTGCACACCTCGCCCGAAGCCGCGGCCGGCGGCCCGCTGGCCGTCGTGCGCGATGGCGACATGATCGACCTCGACGTGCCGGCCCGCCGCCTGCACCTGGACATCAGCGACGAAGAGCTGGCCGCCCGCCTGGCCGAATGGCAGAAGCCACCGTCGCCTGAACGCGGCTGGTACAAGCTTTACGTGGAACACGTGCAGCAGGCCCACCTGGGCGCCGACCTGGACTTCCTGGTTGGCGGCAGTGGCGCGCCGATCCCGCGTGATTCACACTAGGAAGGTGCGTACGAACCGGCCAAGCCCGCTCGTGCCGCCAGAACGAGCCCACTCGTCGTTGCAAATGCTCGCCGTGGCACGAACCACGGTTCCGCTTTGCGCCTAGATTGAGCCCGTTCCGACGACCCGCTCGAGCCCGTCCGGTCCGTCGACACCTTCCAGCCATTTCCGCCGAGACCGACCATGAGCCAAGCTGAAGCCCCTCGCCTCCTGTCCGAACCCCGCTGCGTCTGGGCCGCTGGTGCCACGCTTGGGGAAGGCACCTGCTGGTCGCCCTCCGAGCAGGCGCTGTACTGGGTCGACATCCTGGGCCAGCAGCTGCACCGCTGGGAGCCGGCCACTGGCGGCAAGCAGAGCTGGGACATGGACGACACCATCAGCGCGGTGGCCGAGCGGGCCACGCAGCCCGGCCTGGCCATCACGCTGCGCCGCGGCCTGGCGCTGTTCAACCCCAAGGGCCGCGCGCTGCAGATGCTGGACGCGCCCGAACCCGAACTGCCCGGCAACCGCTTCAACGACGGCAAGTGCGACGCGCAAGGCCGCTTCTGGGGCGGCACGATGGACTTCGCCTGCGAAGCGCCCACCGGCTCGCTGTACCGCTTCGACGCCGCCGGCCAGGCCACGCTGGCGCTGCAGGCCAACTTCCCGGTGACCAACGGCCCGACCTGGTCGCGCGACCAGCGCACCATGTTCTTCAACGACACGGTGCACCGCAAGGTCATGGCCTACGCGTTCGACCCGGTCACCGGCGAAGTCGGCGCCGGCCGCGTCTGGCTGAAATTCGCCGAACACGACGGCCACCCCGACGGCATGACCAGCGACGCGGCAGGCCGCCTGTGGATCTGCCACTGGGGCGCCGCCTGCGTGACCTGCCACGACCCGGTGACGGCCGCCGAACTGCTGCGCGTGCCTTTGCCCACCGACCACATCACCAATGTCGCTTTCGGCGGCCCGGACCTGACGACGCTGCACATCACCAGCGCCCGTTTCGGTCTCAGCGAAGCCCAGCTGGCGGCACAACCGCTGGCTGGCGCGCTGTTCACGGTCGAGACGAACGTGACCGGGCTGCAGCCCAACCGCTTTGCCGGCTGAACGCCCTGGGGCGCAGCAGCCGCCTGGGTCAAGCCATCAGGCGAACTCGTCGGCGTCCGCTTCCGCCTCCGGCCAGAGGGCAGGGAAATAGAAGCGCAAGGCGTGCAAGGGCATCGCGAAGCGCACCTTGCCCTGCGGGCTGTCAGAGGACAGCAGTCCGCGCCTGAGCAGCGCCGACAAGGCCGACACCGCGGTGCGGTCGCCCAGGCCGGTCATGGTCTTGAACTCGCCGCGCTCAAGTTCGCCGCCTGTGAGAAAGAGGTAGTGCAAGGGCCGCAGCACTTCGCGCCGCACGCCCGACTTCAGGATTTGTTCCTCGTGGGTCAGGCAGGCTGCCAACCGGCGCTCCATGCTCGACAAGTCCAGCAGGCGGGCCATGAAGTTCACCTGATCCTGGCAGACCTCGAGCACATATTCGATCCAGGCCACCAAGGCCTGTTCGCTCAGGTTGCCACGCCCGTCCAGATCGCCTCGGCGCGCCGAATCGGCATCCGCAAGCAATGCGTAGTAGCGGTCGGTGCTGCGGGCAAAGCCGCGCAGCGGAGACCACAAGCCGCCGGTATAGCCCAACGCATGCAGCATGGCGTGGGTGTGCAACCGCATCACGCGGCCATTGCCATCCACGAAAGGATGAATCCATCCCAAGCGCTGGTGGGCAGCCGCCAGTGCCAGCAAGGACGCCTCGCCCCGACGCACCCCACCATAGAACGATGCCCAGCGTTGCAGGAATGCAGGCAGGCTGCTGTGCACTGGCGCAACATGCGCGCCCACCTGCACGTCCCTGCCCCGCCACTGCCCGGGCACCAGGGTCACACCCTCGGCCGTGCGCAAATCGTCGGCGGGCAAACGGGCGAACAATTCGCGGTGCAGGTCGGCCACGGCCGCTGCGCTGTAGAGCTGCTCCGCACCAGCATCGCCGGCAAATCTCTGCTCGATTGCAGCCTCGGCCTCAATGTGCGCCACCGCCAAGCGCTGCCGGGCGGCGAGATCCCGGTCGGAGGAAAAATCGCGACGCAGGGCCTGCTCGATCTCGCGCGGTCTCGTGTGCTGCCCCTCGATGCGATTCGTGTAGTACGAATTCATGCCGCGCAGCAACTGGCGCAATGCCGGCGTGATCGGCTGGCTGCTCAGCGAAACTGCGGCGCGCGCCAAGTCATGCGCGCGCGCCAGCAAAGGCTCTTGCTGGCGCTCCGAAGGCAACAAGGGCTCAAATTGCTGGGGTGAGTCGTACAAGCTCATTTGCGAACATTGTGACTCACCCATCATGTTGATGCGAAACGCTAATTACCGCTTCGCACACACTTCATTGCGCACTTCATTGCGCACGTGGCCACGGCTTTCTGGCCGCACCAGTTAGGCCAGTCACTCGTCCCGGCCGCCGAAGATGCCCAGCAGGGCCAGCAGCGACTGGAAGACGTTGTACAGGCTCAGGTACACGCCCAGCGTGGCGCTGATGTAGTTGGTCTCGTAGCCGTCCTGCACACGCTTCAAGTCATGCAGGATGAAGGCCGAGAAGATGCCGATGGCGACCACCGACAGCGTGATCATCAGCGCGCTGGACTGGATGAACACGTTCGCGATGCCGGCGACCAGCAGCATGATCATGCCAATGAACAGCCACTTGCCCATGCTGGACAGGTCGCGCTTGATCACGGTGGACATGGTCGCCATGCCCAGGAAGATCAGGCCGGTGCCGGTGAAGGCGGTCATGATCAGGCCGGCGCCGTTGGCCAGGCCCAGCACCGCGCCAATCATGCGCGACAGCATCAAGCCCATGAAGAAGGTGAAGCCCAGCAGCACCGGCACGCCTGCGGCCGAGTTCTTGGTCTTCTCGATCGCGAACATGAAGCCGAACGCGCCGGCCAGGAACACGACCATGCTGACGATGGGGCTCATCGCGCTGGCGAGGCCGGTGGCCACGCCCAGCCAGGCGCCAGCCACCGTCGGCACCATGGACAGCGCCAGCAGCCAGTAAGTGTTGCGCAACACCCGGTTGCGCTGGGCCACCGAGCCGGAAGCGCCGGCACCAAAGGCCGGCGAGAGGGTTTGGAGATGTTGGCTCATGAGAGTCCTTTCTGGAGCAACAACGCATCGTTTGAGCGTTGCCCACACCTTACGCGCGAAGACACTTCGCGTAAATTCGTATTTCTTGATCCAATGCTTCGAGAAATCCCACAGCTCGCCCTGGAGCACCGATGAACTTCAAGCACCTTCACTACTTCTGGGCCACAGCCAAGGCCGGTGGCGTGATGCGGGCCGGAGAGCAGCTGCACATCACGCCGCAAACGCTCTCGGGCCAGATCAAGCTGCTGGAGGCGCGGCTGGGCTACCCGCTGTTCCGCAAGCACGGGCGCAAGCTGGAACTGACGGAAGAAGGCCGCGTGATGCTGGGCTACGCAGAGCAGATCTTCAGCCTCAGCGCCGAGATGGAAACCGCCATCGGCCAGGCGCGCGCGGGCGGGCAGGCGCTGGACTGCCGCGTGGGCATTGCCGACTCTGTTCCCAAGTCCATTGCCTACCGGCTGCTGGCACCCGCGCTGGACGCCGTGCCGCAGCAGGTGCGGCTGATCTGCCACGAAGGCAAGTTCCAGGACCTGCTGGCCCAGCTGGCGGTGCAGCGGCTGGACCTGGTGATGGCCGACGAGGCGATGAACAAGCAGCTCAGCGTGAAGGCCTTCAACCACCCGCTGGGCACGACCGCGACCAGCTTCTTCTGCACCGCTGACCTGAAGAAGACGCTCAAGGGGCGCTTCCCGCAACAGCTGGACGGCGCACCGATGCTGCTGCCCGGGGCCGGCTCGGCGATGCGCCAGCGGCTCACGCAATGGTTCGCCGAGCGCCAGCTGCACCCGCGCACCATCGGCGAGTTCGACGACGCGGCGCTGATGAAGGCCTTCGGCCGCGAGGGTCGCGGCGTGTTCACCTCGCCCACGGTGCTGGAGCAGGAGACCTGCGAACAGTACGGTGTGAAGGTGCTGGGCCGCAGCGACGAGTTGGTGGAAGAGTTCTACGCCATCTCGGTCGAGCGGCGCATCACGCACCCTGCCGTCTCGGCCATCACGCAGGCGGGGCGGCAGCAGCTGTTTGGCGCAGCGACCTGAACCCCGCGCCTCACCTTGACGGCGGCTTTCGCCTGGCCGGCGCCTGGCCAGCCAGGCCGGCCGCAGCCTCGGCGAACTCGGCCACCAGCGCGTCGATGAACAGCCGGGTGCGCAGCGGCAGGAACTC